>CBDUSJ010000007.1:0-19131 GCA_965369845.1 uncultured bacterium
GATTTCCCGCTTTTTAAAGCATGTTCTTCGATAAACTTAAAACGTTTTACGAATTTTTTATTAGTTCTTTCAAGAGCATCCTCAGGGTTGATGTCAACAAAACGCGCATAATTTATTAGCGCAAAGAGCAAGTCCCCAAATTCTTGTTCTTTTTTTTCAGTATTGTTCTTCTTAACTTCATTTTGAAATTCGTTCATTTCTTCTACAACTTTCTCCCAAACCTGTTCAGTATTGTCCCAATCGAAACCTACGCCCCTGGCTTTTTCCTGAATTCTGTACGCTTTAACCATTGCCGGAAGCGAGTTTGGAACACCGCCAAGAACCGATTTTCTACCTTTTTCCTTAAGTTTAATTTTCTCCCAGTTGTTTTTTACCTCATCAGCATCCTTTACTTCTATGCCCCCATAAATATGTGGATGCCTATTAATAAGTTTTTCACATATACCATGCAGAACATCTGTAATATCAAAATCACCCTTCTCTGAAGCAATTTTTGCATAAAAAACCAAATGAAGCATAAGGTCGCCAAGTTCATTTTTTATACCGTCCATATCTTTTTCAAGCACGGCATCCGAAAGCTCATAAGTTTCTTCAATAGTAAGATATCGCAAGCTTTCGAGGGTTTGTTTTTTATCCCATGGACACTGGCTTCTCAAGTCGTCCATTATTCTCAGAAGTCGTTCGAATGCAGCAGTTCTTTCTTTCATTTTAAGGAAAAATAATTTTAGCTTTTAAAAACCGGAATTACAAATGAAAATCTACTGCTTCTACCTAACTCACTTTCAACCCAGATCGAACCCTTGTTCATTTCGACAAACTCACGGCAGATAATAAGTCCTAAGCCGGTTCCCGGTTCTTTTTCAGTTCCTTTGGTTTTAACTTTATTTTCCAGATTGAAAAGATTTTTTAGGTTTTCTTTATTTATTCCTACACCTGTATCTTCAACGGTAATTTTAATAAAATCTCCGGCGTTAATATTTGCTTGTATTTCCACCTCATCCTTTAAATCTTTCAAGGTGGCAATTTCTGAAGTAATTCTGATTTCACCTCCTTTATTAGTGAATTTAATGGCATTGGATATAAGGTTTCTGACAACAGTTTTTATAGTGGTCTCATCAGCATAAGCATATTGAGGAAACCTGATTTCTGAAATAAGTTTTATATTTTTTTTCCGGGCAAGTAAATTAAGGTTGGTAATGGTGTTGTCAACAATTAATTTCATATCAATTTTCCCGGAGTATAATTTTAATCTACCGGTTTGAGACGAAGCCCATTCAAGAAGGTTTACAAGTAGATCATAAATATTTTTGGAAGACTCTTTCAAATAAAAAGCAAATTCTTTTTTCTGGCTGTCGCTAATGTTGTCGAAATCATCACTTAAAACTTCAGAAAAGCCAAGAATCGCATTAAAAGGGTTTTTAAGGTCGTGTGCGATAATTGAGAAAAACTGATCTTTCGTCGCATTTGCCTGTTCAAGTTCCCGGGTTCTTTCCTTCACTCTTTGCTCGAGTAGCGTATTCATCTTTTGTAATTCGGCATTTAGTTTCTTATTACTGCGATAGCGCCAATAAAAAACAAACCCGATACCCAGCACAAATACCAGTATTATTGCCGTTACCAAAAGAATCTGATATCTTTGGTAGAGTGAAATCTGAAGGTCCTGAATTTCATTTTTATGTTTCAGAATTTCATTTTCATTTTCAATTTTTTCGATCTCATATTTTATTTTAAGATCTGCAAGGCGTTCGGTGGTTTCTTCGGAGAAAATAGAATCTTTAATATCAGAATACTTCTTAAAATATTCAAGCGCTTTAGGATAATTTTCCAAAACCTCATTAAGTTCTGTTAGGCCTTCATAATTTCTTATTATTATTCCTCTAAGATTTTCAGACTTTGCTATTTCGTTACTTTTTGTATAATATTTTAATGCTAGCGAATAATTTTTAGATTTCAAATGAAGACTTGCAATATAATTCATTGTTGAGGCAATACCGAATTTATCCCCGATTTGTTCCCGAATTTTCATCGCTTCCCGGAAATTCAGAATAGCTTTATCATCCTGGTTAAGTTGCTGGTAAACAAGGCCGATATTGTTAAGGGTGTTTCCAATTCCACGTCTATCGTCAAGCTCTTTTTTCAAACTTAGCGATTGTTGATAATAATATAGTGCGCTATCGGGCATTTTTTCTTTGTCAAACACTTGGCCGATATTATTAAAAACAGCAGCCATACCCGGCTTGTCTTCTATTTCGGTATAAATATTTAGCGCCTGCAAATAAAAATCTCTCGCCTGGTCCAATTTGTCACAATCCATGTATATTACCCCGATATTATTAAGTGTCTTTCCTATCGATAGTTTATCGTTCATCCTGAGTTTGAAAATCAACGATCTTTCAAGATATTTTAATGCTTTATCAATATTGCCTGTAATTTGTGAAATTACACCAAGATTGTTAAGTGTTTTAACTATTGCTGTTGTGTCGCCGATTTCTTCTTTGATTTCCAGGGAGAGTTCAAAATATACAAGAGCTTTTGAATAGTCTCCAAGCATATAATAATCAATACCAAGATTATTTAAAACATTAGATTCCGATGATCTTTCCCCGAGTTCGCGACACAGTTCCATGTTTTCAATATCAACTTCAATAGTTTTTTCAATTGAGATACGCTGGTATTTTTCAGACAGATTATTGAGAAGATCTATTCTATTTCTTCCTGTAGCAGTTTCAAGAAGTTGTTTAATACTGTCAATTTCTTTATTGAGCTGAGCAAACGCAGAAAACACCGGAAAAAGAAACAGGAAAAGAATATATTTTTTCATTATTAAAAATGAGGAATTATCTATTGTTTGCAAAAATAATGTTCTAAACGAATATTGTGGATAAAAATGACAAAAGTCAGATAAAAATACTTTTTATATTTTTGTCTTTTATTTTTACTTTAACCTTCAATATTTTCCCAATGGCTTACATCCATTTATTCAACTTACATCCACACAGCAATTTTTGCGATGGTTCTTCTGCTCCGGAAGAATATGTTGAACAGGCAATAAAATCCGGGTTTTTTACTCTTGGTTTTTCGAGCCATGCTCCGGTGCCTTTCAAAAATCATTATGCAATAAAAGATGAAAGCAAATTACTGGAATATGCCGGTGAAATAAGAAGATTGAAAACAAAATATAAAAGTAAGATAAATATTTTTCTTTCTCTCGAAATTGATTACATCCCTGGCATTACACAAAGTTTTGAATATTTCAAAAAGCTTATCAGGCCCGATTACATAATTGGCGGGGTTCATCTTGTGCGAAATCCTGAAGTTGAAGCTCTCTGGTTTATCGACGGCCCTAAACATGAATCATACGACTTCGGTTTGATAAACATTTTTAATAACGATATCAGATTGGGTGTAACAAGCTATTTCGGGCAAATACAAGAAATGGTAAAAAATGAAAAACCTGATATTGTGGCACATCTTGATAAAATAAAAATGCACAACAAAAACCGTTTTTTTACGGAAGATGAGAAATGGTATGAAGACATGCTTGACGCAACCATCGGGGAAATTGCCCAAGCCGGCTGTATCGTGGAAGTAAACACCCGCGGCATTTATAAAGGAAGAACAGAGGAATTGTTTCCCGGAGTTAAAGCGCTTGAAAAAATCCGGAAACGGGATATTCCAATAACCCTGAATTCGGATGCACACAAGCCTGAAGAGTTAACGGCTTATTTCGGAGAAGCAATAAAAATTCTTAAAAACATTGGCTTCAAATACCTGATGAATTACACTAATGACGGATGGGAAAAAATAAAAATCTGAATACTTTTAATTTTTTAACAGAAAACTATGACATGAAAAAAATTGCAGTTTTTGCTTCGGGAAACGGCTCTAATGCTCAGAAGATAATAGAATATTTTAAAGAAAAAAAATCAGGAGAGGTTTCTATAATATTTTCAAATAAAAAGGATGCTTTTGTTTTGGATAGAGCAAAAAATCTTGGTGTGCCAACTTATGTTTTTAGCAGACAAGAGTTTTATGAAAGTAAAAAAATATTAAATATTTTATTAGAAAAAGAAACGGATCTGATAGTGCTGGCCGGGTTTCTCTGGCTGATTCCCAATAATATTCTTGATGAATATAAAAACAGGATAATTAATATTCATCCTGCTTTATTGCCAAAATATGGCGGAAAAGGAATGTATGGAAAAATAGTGCACGAAGCTGTAATTGATGCCGGAGACAAAGAAAGTGGTATTTCAATTCATTATGTGAATGAAGAATATGATAAGGGCGAAATTATCTTTCAGGCTAAATGCCCTGTCGAAAAAGGTGAAACGCCGGAATCACTTGCCCGGAAGATACATAAACTTGAATACGAATATTTTCCCAAAATAGTTGAAAATGTGCTGAATAAAATTTAGTGAGCATTCATAAGTTCTGTCCGGATTCTTTTTTTTGAATTTCTTTTTGCTTCTTTTTTCCGGCTATTGGCGCAACTGTTGAAACAATCCCGGTTTGAAGACTTTTCCATAAATAATTAGGCAGAGCTTTATTTTTTGTTCTTTCAAAACAAATCGTACCTGTTCTGAATTTAGGATCGCTTGAAAGATTTTTCTTTTTTACCAGCTCATTTGCAATAAACGTCATTATTTTTAATTTTTTATTCTGGCGTTTCGGGTTATAAATTACAACTTTCAAATTATTATAAAAAATTGTCATTTTCCCATCTGATGCATCATCATTTGCTTTAAATTCAAACTCGGCGCCGAAAATCTCTCCCATCTTTATTTCTGCAAGCAGTAAATTTTTTGTCATTTTATTAAAAGCGATCCCTGAAATGGAATCAAGCTTTCCTTTAACAGTGAAATAATCGTCAGGTCTGTTCAGATAAAAGCTAAGTCCGGTTTCCAGTTTCCCTTCGCCCATTAACAAACCCGAAAGATCGACTTGTAAAACCGGGTTTGCTTTTATTTGTTGAGTATCATTTGTAATATTATATGCGGAAATATACAATGAATCGAAATTAACTTCTCCCGGCATATCAGTCAAATCCTGCATTTCCTGGTAAACAAGCTCTCCATTTTTTATCATTAAGGTATCAACATTAATAATAAACTGGATTTTCCTGATAATGCTTGCAATTAGCGGTTTGTATTTATAAGGCGGATCGGGCAATCTTTTATCACGATAAATTTCAATATCAGGTTTGATTATTTCAATTGAGCTGAGATTAAATATTTTGTCAGATTCAAGTTTTTTCAGATTTAATCCTTTTAACAATACCTTTGCGGTTGATATTGAAAACCAGTCGTTTTCATATTTTATACGTTCATTGTATTCCTCTCTACTATATTTTGGTTTTAATCTGAAACTATCAATTGCCAAAGTAGTATCGTCCATATTAAAATGAAGATTGGATGAATAAATATCAGAGTATTTTAATGATTTTAAAGAAAAATGCTTCACGTCCAGCTCAAGACCTGAAAAGGAAACAGGTATCGGTCTTTGCAAGGTTTTTTCATTTATCACAATGTCTTTACCGATAACTGAGGCCGAATCAATTTCAAACAAAAGGTCATTTATATTTTTATAATCAGAGAGTTTAAAGCTTACATTTTTTATTTCGATATCCCGGATGTTCACCCCGTTAAACTTATCTGAAAAAACATCAGACAATTTAAGAGTATCTTTATTTTTTGATTTATTTACTTCCGGATTTATTAAACAATTTGTTTCTACTCCTTCAATTCTGATTTGTTTTATTTCAATTTTTTTGTTTATTAATAATGTGAATATTTTTAATCCTTTTATTTGAAATAATTCTATGCGAGAACTGACCAGTGTTTTTATTTTAGCCTGTTCAATGCTGTCAATAGCAGATTCTATTGGTTTTACTGTTAGATTTTTCAAAGAAAATAAACCTCTGATTATTCCGACATTTACATCTTCAAATTGGATTTTATGCAAGCTGCCGGCTTTCTGATTTATTTGGTTATTTATCTCAGCTTCTACAAGATATTCCAGATACTTGTTCAGGCTGATAACTGCTATAATAATCAAAAGTAACAGAGCGCCGAGGGAAATTGCAGTAATTTTCTTGGCTTTGGAAATTTTATTACGTTTTGTCATACTGAAATTATTTCAAGCAGTAAAAGTATTTATAATTTGGCATTTTTGATAAATTATTAAAAGTAGTTTACCCCGTGAAATAGTATTTCTATTATAGTGTATTTATTTCACAGGGTGAACCCTGTTAAATGAAAGATACGTTATTTCACAGGGTTTACACTTTTACATAATTTACAAAAAACCTTACGATACGAAGTCCGTCCATCCGTACGGACGGATTTACTTCGTATCATTAGTCCGAATGGATTTTTATATTTTTAATCTGCTAAATAACTCTTTTTGGTGTTTCATTTTTTTGATGTGATGGTTGACAGTTTAATTGTTAGATTTCCAAAAATCCTGGTGATTTTTCAGAAGGAAAATATTCCCATTAATTTGTACAGGTGCAGCGCACCGATAATATTTGTAGAAAATGAGCATACCCATCCTGAAGGTGAGGTGCAGCGCACCGTAACATTTCAAGGTTTAATATTTCGGTGCGCTGCACCTTGTAAACCAAAACGATAATGAATTCCTACAAATATTTCGCA
The DNA here is from genome assembly GCA_965369845.1 of uncultured bacterium. GTDB lineage: Bacteria > Bacteroidota > Bacteroidia > Bacteroidales > 4484-276 > CBDUSJ01. The sequence goes on from CBDUSJ010000007.1 coordinate 6,657, forward strand.
GTCCCGCCTGCCATAGCGAAGCGCCTGCCTGCACGTAGCCGTTCCGGCGAAGGCCGGGCGGGCAGGTCTGCCGCTGTTTGCAATTTATATTCATTTTCAAAATGACTATTTCACCGTATCAATATTCAATTTTACATATCTTATCGGATATCGATTTTTCGATGTCAGAGTTATCTGTTTTGTTGTTAGATTTCAAAAATTTTGAGGACTTAGTAGCAAATAAAATTAATTCCCGATTTTAACTTTTATAATTGCTGTTAACATTCTGATCGGATACAAAAAACCGGCAGCTAATGTTGCTTGATTTCATTTGGATATCCGCACCAAATATCAATGAATTCTTACAAAGTTATAAGTTATAGTGCCGCGTTGTTCTTCGGGGGCATTAGGGTCGGGAGAGAATTTTGCCTGAAGTGCGGCGTTACGGGTAAGTTTTCTTAATGTCAGATCGGAGATTGTGCTGCCCTTAACTCCTTCGATAGCTTTTGTAACTTTACCGTATTTATTTACCCAAATGGCAACAACAATTTTACCTTGCTCCAGCGACTCATAAGCCGGTTTTGGCAAGTGAACGGAGCCTCTGCCTTCAAGATCGAAAGAAACTCCGTCGCCCAATCCGCTTTCACCATCGCGTTTTTTACTTTTATCCGAACCTGTTTCTTTTCCCTGGTCGGCAAGATTTTGGTTTTCCCCCTCATTTCCCGATTGCTTATTATCTGTTTTATGAGGAGTATATAAAGCATTTGGATTTACTTTAGGTTCTTCTTCAATTTTCTCAGGCGGCTTTTCTTCGGTTTTCACTTCCTCGTGTTCTGTTTTTTCAACAATTTCCTCTTCAAGTTTCGGCGCTTCTTCAATAGTCTGTTGAATGATCTTTTCCTGTTCAGGTTGAGGTAAAATTGGTTTCATCCTTTGAACGGGCTGTAACTTTTCGCGTTGCACAAGGCCGCTTCCGGTTTCAGCATCGCCCAGGCTTACTTCCACTCCTTCTTCTCCCGGCAACGGTAAGGGTGTGCGAAGAGCCATAAAAATTAAAGCAAGTAAAACGATCACATGAAAAACGACCGTGCCGATGACTCCCTGTTTTTTATAATTTTTCTTTTCCATCAATGAGAAAAATAATTATTTAGGCCTTGTTGCAAGAATTACTTTGTGTTTTGTGTTGTATGTTTTGTTTATATTATTAACGGCATCTATCACGTTAACAACATACTGAACAGGCACCGACTTATCGGCGCGCAGAACAACCGATCCGTCAATATGCCCTGCCAGCTTTTGCCCTATCACCGGTTCAAGCGATTCTTCCGGGAGTTTTGTTTCATTAACAAAATAATCGAAATTATCGTTGATATAAATAGTAACGGTTTGCTTTGCCATGGTTTTGCTTGTGCTGCTTGGGAGCAAAAGTTTTATTGCATTCGGAGCAACCAGTGTTGATGTAAGCATAAAAAATATCAACAACAAAAAAACCAGGTCTGACATTGAAGCCGTGCTGAAAGCAATACTACGTTTATTTCGGGTTTTTATAGCCATTTGAATTTACTGTTTTAAAAACATCATTTTAATTATACAAAACTTACTCCCTGTCAGGATGCCGGTTCGTTCAAAACATCCATAAATTCGGTGGCGCGGGCTTCGAGTTTGAAAACCAGCTTTTCGACACGGGCAACCAGAACATTGTAACAAATAAACGCAATGATACCAACAATTAGCCCTGCCACAGTGGTGATCATCGCCTGATAAATTCCCGACGAAAGCAGAGCAATATCAATATTGTTACCGGCCATCGACATGTCGTAAAAAGCTCTTATCATCCCGATAACCGTTCCGAGAAAACCAAGCATAGGAGCCGCTCCGGCAATGGTGGCAAGAGTTGCAATGTTTTTCTCCAACCTTGAAACCTCGAGCTTGCCAACATTTTCGATAGCCGCATTTATATCGTTTAATGGTTTTCCTATCCTAAGCAATCCTTTCTCGATCATTCTGGCAATAGGATTCGGGGTTTTTCTACAAAGTGCCAGGGCCGCATCAATTTTACTGTCGTGAATAAAATCACGAATATGATTCATAAAATTTGTGTCCTCTTTCGTAGCGTTTATCATTGCAAAAAAACGTTCAATAAAAATATATATCGCAACAATTGAAAAAACAGCCAGAACTATCATTATCCATCCTCCCTTCATTGCAAGCTCCCATATCGACATCGTTATTTCACCTGATTTTTCTCCTGCAATCTGGTTCAGAACATTTGTGGCTGTATCGCTTACCGACTGTGCAGTTTGGTTTATTTGTAAAAGCAAATTTTGTAACATCATTTTTTATTATGTGGATTAAAACATTAAATTTCTGTTTATATTTTACTCTGATTAACGAACTCAAACGAAGATTATTAATTGCAGCATGATTTTTTTTTATTTTCGTGCCTGCCGTTGATGTCAGAAATCAAATGTCAAATGTCAGAAGCTTGCCACGTAAGGAAGTATGACTGTATCGGGGACAAATGTTATAATTTTTAGAAATGATAATATAAATTATTAATTTTGTTTCAACTTTTTTTATTAATTTGATAAATTGTATTTCAACATCAAAATTCATTTATTTTTTTTATGAACCACATTTTAGGTGTTTTATTAAATATATCCTTTGATTACGATTATTTTCCTATATTGATAATTGTTGCAATAGCATGGCTTGTGCCTATGTTGATGTCGCTTTTAAAATTAAGCAAAATCCCAACAGTGATTGTTGAAATGATTGTCGGATATTTTGTCGGAAGATATTTATTAAATTCTATTTCGCCAGTCAGCCTTGATATACTCGGATTTTTAGCGCTTACGGGATTTGTGTTTTTAATGTTTTTAAGCGGGCTTGAAATAGATGTTGACCAGATTGCTGCTTCAATGCCGAGAAGAAAAATTACTTATGCCCGTTTTTTGAAAAATCCTTTACTCGTTGGAATTGTAATTTTTTTAATAACATTGATTTTATCATATTTTGGAGCTGTATTTTTATCAGGCATAGTAGAAATCAATAATACCTGGTATTTTGCATTGATAATGGTTACAACCTCCGTTGGAATAATATTTCCAGTGCTGAAGAACCGTGGGGAAATAGGCAGCCGTTTTGGGCAAATGATGATACTTGCAGCCGCTGTTGCCGACATATTAAGCATTGTTTTGTTTACAATTACTGCTTTCGTAATAAGTAAAGGATTTAAGATTGAACTTTTATTCATATTGGCTTTATTGATAATATTTTTTATCTTTTACAGGATTGGCCTTCGGCTTACAAAAATTCCGATGTACAGAAAATTATCATATCAGCTATCTCATGCTGCTTCTCAAATCAATATCAGGGGCACGATATTGCTGATACTAATTTTTGTTGTTTTTGCCCAATATATTGGTAAAGAAGTTATCTTACTGGGAGCATTTTTAGGGGGTTTATTGCTTTCAATTTTTTTACACAAAGACCGTTCGCTGCTGATCATTAAACTTGACGGAATGGGATTTGGCTTTTTTATTCCTGTCTTTTTTATAATGGTTGGCGCTAATTTCAATCCCGAAGCATTGAGCGAATTAGACGATTCGCTTTTTGTTTTCTTGGGTTTATTGTTGATTACTTTATTTGCAGTTAAAATTATTCCGTCATTGCTTTGGTCGCGTTTGTTCGGAATAAAAAAAGCAATTTCCGGAGGCTTCCTGATAGCATCAAGGCTAAGTTTGGTAATTGCCGCTTCAGCTATTGGCCTTGATATGGGAATAATCACTCCCGGAATGAATGCTTGTTTTATCATCATGGCAGTTGTTACATGTTTTGTTTCACCGGTTGTTTACAATTATTTGAATCCGAAAAGTGTTTTTACCGGTGATAAAACAGTTATTGTGGGAGGAAGCAGCACGGGAGTTCTTTTGGCAAGAAGACTGAAAATGCATGGCAAATCAGCTATCATTGTCGAAAAGAACAAAAAAAGAAATAACGAACTTCATTCAAAAGGATTTAAAACCTTTTTAGGCGATGGCGCCGACAAGTCGGCTTTTGAACATATAAAACTGTTGTCTTCGAATTATGTTGTGGTTCTTACGGGTTCAGATGAAAAGAATTTGAAAATTTGCGAGTTATTAAGATGTGAGTTAAATCATGAAAAAATTATATCAAAATCCGGAAATTCAATCATTGATCAAACATTACGCCGCCTTGAGGTTGAAATTCTTGATGCCACAAGAGTAATTGCTACAACTATTGAAAATCTGATAGTAAGACCAACCACTTACCATGCCCTTGTTGAGACTTTTGAAAATTTTTCGGTTGAAGAAGTTAAAGTTACAAGCAAGGCTATTGACGGTTTACAGATAAAAGAAATCCCGTTTCATAAAGATGGAACTTTAATGCTTATAAAACGGGGAAGCAATATGTACATTCCGCATGGAGACACTTATCTGAAAATTGGCGATATAATTAATGTATTTGGTTCCGATTCTGCTCTTATCGATATCAGAGCTAAGCTGACATAAAAATTCTTTAGTTTATGACATTAGTGTTGAGGGAGGAGGCATAAATTAATTAGTATATCCCTTTTTGTTCCAAATACTCACGGATTGTGTTATAAGGAAGAATGCTGCGTTTGCTTTTGACGTTGAAAATAAAATAATCACAATCAGCTTCATTAAAGAGCCCTTTAAAATAGGCTTGTGCCAGAAAATCCATTGTTGTAATGTATTGAATTTGATTTTCTTCACAATATTGTTTGATGTCGTTAATATTGCTGCTGGCAAGAATATCATGATGAAATTTACAATAAGCCATGCAGATGCTTTCACCTTGCCCAAATCTTTTTTTAAGTTTTGAATATTCCTTTAATACACGCACATCTTCGGGAAAGGACAACTCCTTAATAAATTTGAATCTAATCAAATTTTCAACCTGAATCCTGAGCCGGCCTTTAAACACTTCCTTAAATACTATATCGAGTATAAATAGTTTATTGTCAAAAATTTTGTGTAAGATACCGATTTGTTCACCTTTGATAAAGTGAATAATAACGTCTGCATCGAGAAGAATCTTTTTCTTTTTATCAATCCGGATCACTTTTCTCATTATTATTTAAAAGGTCAATACCAATATCCTGCATTAATGAATAGTAGTGCCCTTCTGATATTTTATTTTTAATAAACAAGTTTTTTGCAAGTACACCGTAATCGCCAATAAAAAGATTATTGTTCCCTTGTTCATAGAGCGATGTGGAATACCCATAGGTTTTTGCAGTAGCTCTAATATTTTTTAAGTATTCTTCAAATTTTATTTTGGTTATCAAATTCAAATCATTTAAGCGAAATAATAATGCCTTTCTTGAACAGGAAAAATATTGCTCCAGACGTAAGATCGTAGAGATGGTAATTTTATCTTTCTTCATTTCGTTATCCGGTAATAACTTAATAATACCATCTTCGGGTATAAGAAAATAGGAAGCAAATAAATCAGCTAAATATTCGTTCTTTCTCCCTTTGATGAATAATCCGGTATGACACTGATGAGGTTTAAAATCTTTTTCAACGAACAAATGATACAATTCATGGCAAATTGTAAAATGTTGCCGTCCTAATGAGTGGTTTGAATTTATTAACATGAATATATTATCACCGGCTTTTAAAGACATTCCGGAAAAATTATCAGAGAGTTTTTTAAAAAGGGTGATAATGTTTAATTTGATAATAAGGCTTTTCAAACGAATCGGATCATTACTTCCAAAACCCCACTCATTTCTTAACTCAATCGCTTTTTTTTTAATCGCAATTTCCATTTAGGTATTCAAGTTTCTCATTTTTAAATAATTCAAAACAACTCTTTTGAATAATGCGATGTTTTGCAGGTCATCTGAGTTTATATCATCAGTGCGAAACGCAAAAGCTATATTAGTATCACCAATTTCAATTTCTTCTTCAAGCAACTCATCTAACTCTAATCCAAATAAGTCAGCAATTTTATCAAGATGTTTTATTGGAATATTTCTTTTTCCATTTTCATAATAGCTGACCATCTCGCGCTGCACATTTAAAAATATTGCTAAATTTTCTTGTGAATAACCCAATTTCTCACGAAAAGTTTTAATATTGCGTCCTATTGTAACAAAGGTATTCATGTTTTATAAATAGTTAACTTGTTACAAAAGTAATATGATTTTACAAATTTGCAAAATATTGTAACTATTTTTTTAGAAATTTTTATTAGTTAAAATTAAGAAGCCCTGAAACCTTTACGATTTCAGGGCTTTGATGTGGTGCCACCTGGAATTGAACCAGGGACACACGGATTTTCAGTCCGTTGCTCTACCAACTGAGCTATGGCACCATTTTAAAAATGGAGTGCAAAATTACAGAAGTTTTTTAAAATAATAAAAAAAAATTAATTTTATTTTATTTGAAAGATGTATAAATTAATTTTGCTGTAAAATTAAGAGTTATGGAAAATTTACGGTTGATCATTGATTTTGGTAATACTTTAACAAAGCTTGCAATTTTCGACCGGCAAAAGATGATTGAAATTTGTACTTTTGAGAAACTCACACTCGAAGATATAAAAACAATAACAAAAAAATTCCATCCGAAATATGCCATCATTTCGTCTGTTGTCCGTTATCCGGAAGAAATAAAAATATTTTTAAAATCCAACTTTATTTTTTTTGAACTTGATGGCAATACACCAGTGCCGGTAAAAAATCTTTACAAAACACCGGCAACTCTTGGCAAAGACCGCCTGGCAGCGGCTTCGGCAGTTTCAAGATTATATCCTAAAAAAAACATCATGGTAATTGATGCGGGAACTTGCATTACTTACGACTTTATCAATAGCCAAAACGAATACCTCGGAGGTTCAATTTCTCCAGGAATTTCTTTGCGGTTTAAATCTCTGCATAATTTTACTGATAAGCTACCGTTTATTAAACACAAAAATTGTGACATTCTTACAGGCCATGATACCGAAACATCAATATTATCAGGTGTTTTGAACGGCGTCTTGGCCGAAATGGACGGAATTATCGACAGATACCGCGAAAAATATCCCGAAATTTTAATCGTTTTAAGTGGCGGAGACATAAATTATTTTGTTAAAAAGCTAAAAAATCGCATTTTTGCAGTTTCAAATATTACGTTGATCGGACTAAATGAAATTTTGGATTTTAATGTTGAAAATCAATAAATCATTAATCTTTGTTTTAATAATTCTTGTGGCATCATGTTTTGAAAATGTTGTTGCACAGATTGCAGTAAATTCGCCTTATTCGAGATTTGGAGTTGGAGACCTGGCAACAAGGAAAAACACATATAATTTTTCGATGGGCGGAATTGCTTACGCTGTAAGCAGCCCGAGATATGTAAATCCATATAATCCCGCTACCAACATGGCGTTCGACTCGCTCTCATTTATTTTTACCGGTGGTATTGCCTGTAATTTCGATAATCTGAAAACCGACAAAATTTCTAATTCGGATAACTTCATCACACTCGGTTATCTTTTATTCGGTTTTCCTATAACACACTGGCTAAAATCAAGTTTTGGTTTTATTCCTTACAGTTATATCGGTTACAACATCATAGACAAACAAATAGTTGAAAATGTAGGAAAAACAGATTATAAATATATTGGTTCAGGTGGAATAAATCAGTTATGTTTCAACAATGCTGTTAAAATTACCAAAGATTTTTCTCTTGGAATTAGCGCTTCATATATGTTTGGTAAATACGACATGGCACGAATTGTTTCATTCCCCGATTCGATAGGATTGATGAGCACAAAAATGGAAAATTACTTCGAGGTTGGAGATGTGTATTTCGATTTGGGACTATTGTACAAAAGATCTCTTGGAAAAAATCTGACATTAGGATTTGGAGCAATTTACGGGCCATCTATCAAAATTAAAGCAACCGAGAACTATATTGCGCGTACTTTCTTTGGCTCATCAGCAGGTATCGAAATTTTCAGGGACACTATCGAATATAGGATCGAACATGAAGGAAATTTGATTATGCCTGAAAAATTCGGTTTTGGTTTTACACTGAAAAAAACCAATAAATGGCTTATAGGCGCCGATTATAGTTGGCAGAATTGGAATAAATTTGAAGCTTTCGATATCAGGGATTCACTCGATAATAGTACTCAATTTTCTATCGGGGGCGAGTATCTTCCAACAACCAGTGTGATTGCGCCATACTGGAAAAAGATAAAATACAGATTCGGGTTCAGATATAACAAAACTTATCTTAACCTTAGAAACACAAGAATTACTGAATTTGGCATTAGTTTTGGAATGGCTTTCCCGATACCCCGGTCTTTGTCAACAATTAATTTTGGAATAGAATTCGGAAATAGAGGAACAACTGCATCGGGTTTAATTCAGGAAAATTTTATTAAATTTACCGTCGGAATTGCAATCTGGGAAAGATGGTTTATCAAAAGAAAATATAATTAATTAAATTTCTGATAGTTACATTATTTTATTAAAAAATTAAAAATAAATTAATATGAAAACTAAAGTTCGTACATTTTTACTAAGCATTTTTGCGGGGCTCATTATTTGTGGTAGCTCTTTTGCGAGTGGAAAAATTTCAAATGAACATGCTACTAAAATAGTCAAAAACACAGATCCGATTTTACAAGACCAGGGGAAATACGGAAAAGACAGTGCTTTATGCATTACGAATATTTCGCTTTACCGTGAGTTTTTTAAACAATGGAAAGCCAGCAAATATAAAAGCCCTGGAATTGAAGATGCTATCGGGCCGTGGTGCTGGGTTTTCGATAACTGTCCAAAGGCTTCTCAAAATATTTACATCGATGGCCTCAAAATGTTTGAGTTTTACATGAAAAAAGCAAAATCGGATGAAGATAAAGATAATTATATTGATACTATGATGATGATCTACGACAAGCGCATAAAGTACTTCGGTCGCGAAGGTTACGTGCTTGGCCGTAAAGGCTCCGATCTTTTCAAATACAAACCCGAAGAATACGAAAAAGCTTATTATATCTTTAAAAAATCTGTCGAACTTAGGGGTAACAAATCAGAGTCGTTTGTGTTGATTTATTATTTCAGGACAACCTCAAAAATGGTTGATGCCGGAAAAATTGAAAAGGGAGTTATTGTTGATACTTACGACCAGGTAAGTGAAATTATCAATCATAACCTTGAAGCCAACAAGGATGACAGCAAAAAACTATCAAACTGGGAAAACGTTAATGGCAGCATCGAACTTGCCTTCGAGCCTTATGCCACCTGTGAAGACCTGATTGATATTTACAAGAAAAAATTTGAAGAAACCCCGGAAGATATAAAACTTTTGAAAAAGATCACCAAAATTCTTGACAAAAAAAATTGTACCAAATCGGACCTGTTCTTTCAAGCGTCAGTTAAACTGAACGAACTTGACCCCTCGCCGGCATCGAGTTACCTCATTGCAAAAATGCTTGTTAAAAATGAAAAATTTAATGAATCAATCCGATACCTCGAAGAAGCGTCGAAAGTGGAAGACGACGACTCCAAAGCTGACGTTTACCTTCTTATGGCGAGTGTGTACAGTAAACTGAAGGATTTGCAAAAAGCGAGAACATTTGCCCGCAAGTCAATCGACCTACGACCTGACAACGGCCATCCTTATCTTATCATCGGCGACCTATATGCCGGTTCAGCCAAAAACTGTGGCAACAACGACCTGACCAGTAAAGTTGCATACTGGGCTGCAGTTGATAAATATAAAATGGCTAAAAAAATGGGTCCTGATGTGGCGGAACTCGCTAATAAAAGAATTGCATTATATTCAAAACACTTCCCACACGCAGAAACTATTTTCTTCTACGACCTGAAAGTTGGCGACCCTTATACAGTTGAATGCTGGATAAATGAAAAAACTACCGTCAGAGCTGCCAAATAATTTATTTTTTGGACTTTTTACACGGAATAATTATTTTAATAATGTGGTGCAAAAGCACCCTCTAAATATGACAAGATTTTTGATAAAAAGCATTATTGTGACCTTTTTTACAATAATGCTTTTTGCATGTGAAAACGATATGAAAACTATCAGTTCCATGTCGTCAAATGACACCCTCCCCACAGAAACAGCCACAGATATTGAAGTGATCTACAGCGATTCCGGTAAAATTATGATAAAACTCATAAGCCCACAGCTCGACCGATACATCGAAGATGATCCGTATATTGTTTTTCCTGCCGGATTAAAACTATTATTTTACGATACGGCGATGAATCTGAAAACCGAGCTAACTGCGAATTATGGCATCAGATATGAAAACAAAAAAAAGATGGAAGTGAAAGACAACGTTGTTATCACCAATTTTGAAAAGGATGAAATCCTTAATACCGAACACATGATCTGGGACCAGCGAAAAAAAATAATCTATTCCGAGGTTTTTGTGAAAAGAACAAGTAAAGACGGCGTTTTATACGGCGATGGTTTCGATGCAGACGAGTCGCTTAGAACATATAAATTAAGAAACCCAAGAGGCGTTTTTACTGTCGAAGATGAAGAACTGAAATAAACCGGGGCTTTTATATTGACAAAAATATGTATAACTGGACTATCGTAATAATAACTTTAATATTCTCGGCTTTCTTTTCGGGAATGGAGATAGCCTTTGTCAGTTCGAACCGTTTGAGGATAGAAGTTGAAAAAAACAAAGGCAGTCTTTCTGCCAGGATACTTTCGGGTTTTACAAAAAACCCATCAAAATTTATTGGCGCTTTGCTTCTTGGGAACAATGTTTCACTGGTTATCTACGGCATAGCAATAGCGGCAATTCTTGAACCTGTAATTGTTAACGTTTTGCCGTCAGCCCTTTCGGGTGAATCCATGATACTTATAATCCAAACAATAATTGCAACCTTGTTGGTGCTGTTTGCCGCCGAATTTCTTCCAAAAGTCCTCTTCCGCATCAATTCAAATAGTATTCTCAACTTTTTTGCAATTCCTATTTTTGTGTTCTATTACATTTTTTATCCTTTTATTTTACTATATATCGGGTTATCGGAATTTATTCTGAAGCGTTTTTTCAGGATTAAATTATCTAATGAAAATCATGTTTTCAGCGTTATAGACCTCGACCACTACATAAAAGAATTTTCGAAGGATGGTGTCGGTGTTGGAGAAATAAACCAGGAAATACAAATGTTTCAGAACGCTATTGATTTAAGGAATGTAAAACTGCGCGAATGTATGATTCCCCGACCTGAAATTATAGCCCTCGAAGAGAACGAAATGATAGAAACTCTTCGCGATACATTTATCAGGACTGGACATTCAAAAATACCGGTTTTCAAAAATTCGATAGATAACATTATCGGCTACACACATTCTTCTGACATTTTTAAAAAGCCCGATAGCATCAAATCTATTACGCGCCCGATAATAATTGTGCCCGAAACAATGCTTGCCAACGTTGTGCTGTCGATGTTCATTCAACAAAAAAAAAGTATTGCGGTGGTAATCGACGAATTTGGCGGCACTTCAGGAATAGTAACCATGGAGGATATTATCGAGGAAATATTCGGAGAGATTGAGGATGAATTTGATGTTGAGGAACTCACGGAAAAAAAGATCAACGATAATGAATTTATTTTCTCAGGCCGCCTCGAAATAGATTATCTCAACGAAAATTACCAGCTAAACCTTCCCGAATCAGATGAATACGAAACTCTTGCCGGGCTTATCATTCATTATCATAAAAGCATACCTGAACCAAGCGACAGGATAAAAATAAAACACTTTATTTTTGTTATTACCGAAGCAAGCAAAACCCGAATAGAAAAAGTAAAATTGATGATAGATAACAGCATAGCATAAATATAAACAAAAAGGTAATTCTTGAGTTAATCAATATTAATTTATATTTTTGCTGAAATTAGTATGTTTTTATACTTAATACAATCATTAAATAAATGCTTAAAAAGATTTTTCGCTTTCTCGGTAAATTAATTTATAAGTTCCTGGCGCTGATAATTATTCTGTTTTTTGTTATTTATGCCCTTGCTCCAATATATGAATTTCCCGAATATAAGCCGTTTTCCGGAGATAAGATTTTTAATCCTTATGAAAACATTGACAGCACACAATGGAAAAAAGGGAATTTTCAGGTTCAGTCGCGTATTTGGTGGGGGCTGACAAACGGGAGAAACAATACCAATGAAGCTGTTCAGGCCATTTACAAACAACTCGGGTACGATATTATTGTTACTTCCGATTATATGAAAATTAATAAATTCGGGAAAGACAAAAACACATATATTCCAACTTATGAGCATGGTTACGGAATTCAAAAACATCATCAGGTGTGTATAGGTTCTGAAAAAGTTTGCTGGTTAGATTATCCGTTTTATCAGAATCTGAATCATAAGCAAAATATTCTGAATCATTTGAGAGAAAAAAACCGGATAGTTGCAATTGCCCATCCCAGAATACGAAAT
>CBDUSJ010000008.1:0-18920 GCA_965369845.1 uncultured bacterium
TTTTAAAACCGTAATCTGTAAACGGGTTTATATATTTTTCTCTAAATTTTGTCATCTTGTTCTATTTTTTACAAAAATACAAAATTATTCAATTAGTATGCAGCTTTTTGTTTTTTAAATGTTTAAAATTGTAATTTGTTTACTGATAATTGTTATTATTCTTTCAGGCTGTAACGATATGAAAAAATCAAAAATTGAATCACCGAAAGCGGAAAAGATCAGAAAAGAACTTACAATCCACGGCGACACCAGGATTGATAATTATTACTGGTTAAACAACAAGGATAACCCAAAAGTTATCGGGTATCTAAAAGCTGAAAATGCTTATGAAAAAACGGTGATGAAACATACCGAAAAATTTCAGGAGGAGCTTTATAAAGAAATTATCGGGAGAATTAAGCAAAAAGACGAATCGGTTCCCTACCGGCTTAATGGATATTATTATTATACCCGCTACGAAAAAGGTAAAGAATACCCGATATATTGCAGGAAAAAAGGCGATATGGAAGCGCCGGAAGAAATTATGCTGAATATAAATACGATGGCAGAGGGATACAGTTATTATTCCGTTACCGGGCTTAATGTTAGCGAAAACAATAAAATTCTTGCTTTTGGCGTCGATACGGTAAGCAGAAGAAAATACACGATATATTTTAAAAACCTGAAAACCGGCAAGATTCTGGAGCATAGTATCCCGAATACTGCCGGCAGTGGCGCCTGGGCAAACGATAATAATTCATATTTCTATTCAATTAAAGATGAATCTTTAAAACCCTATAAAATTTTTAAGCACAGGTTAAATGAAAATTCAGAAAACGACATTCTGGTTTATTTTGAAAAAGATGACACTTTTTATATCTCCGTTTCCAAATCGAGATCACGTAAGTATATTTTTATTGAATCGGTAAGTACGCTATCATCGGAATACCGTTATCTAAATGCAGATTATCCTGACAAAGAGTTTAAAATTATACAGTCGCGTGAAAAGGATCTTGAATATTCCGTTTTTCATTTTAAGGATAATTTTTATATCCGGACAAATTACAAAGCTAAAAACTTCCGTCTGGTGAAAACACCTGTATCAAAAACCACCAAAGAAAACTGGGCGGAGGTTATACCCAATCGTGAAGATGTTTTCCTTGAAAGTTTCGTGATTTTTAAAAATTACCTGGTAGTTGAAGAAAGAAAAACCGGATTGATTGAACTCAGGATCGTCAACTGGAATAATAAAACCGAACACTACATTGATTTCGGCGAACCGGCATACATGGCAAATATCAGCAACAATCCAGAAATTGACACAGATTTGCTCAGGTATGGCTATACTTCTTTAACCACACCTTTTTCGACTTATGATTACAACATGAAAACTCATGAAAAAATACTGATGAAAGAACAGGAAGTGCTTGGATGGTTTGATAAAAACAATTATCAGTCGGAGCGTTTTTTTGTTACGGCACGAGATAGGGCTAAAGTTCCCGTGTCGCTGGTTTACAGAAAAGGGATGAAAAAAAACGGTGAGGCCCCGTTGTTATTATTTGCCTACGGATCTTATGGCTCAAGTATAGACGCATATTTCAGTTCTCCGAGGCTCAGCCTTCTCGACAGGGGATTTATCTTTGCTATTGCTCATGTCAGAGGAGGCCAGGAAATGGGACGATACTGGTACGAAGAAGGCAAACTGCTGAAGAAGAAAAATACATTTTACGATTTTATCGATTGCGCCGAATATCTTGTTAAAAATAAATATACTTCAAAAGAAATAATGTTTGCTGAAGGCGGCAGCGCCGGCGGACTTCTGATAGGCGCTGTTTTTAATATGAGTCCCTGTTTGTTCAAGGGTGTTATTGCTGATGTGCCTTTTGTAGATGTTGTTACAACTATGCTCGATGAAACGATACCCCTTACCACCTCCGAATATGATGAATGGGGTAATCCAAACGAAAAGGAGTATTATGATTATATGCTTTCCTACTCGCCTTATGATCAGGTTGAACCAAAAGATTACACCAATTTGCTTGTCCTGACAGGCTTGCACGATTCGCAGGTTCAGTACTGGGAGCCGGCAAAATGGGTGGCAAAACTCAGAGATTTAAAAACAGATGATAACCTTCTTATTTTTTGTATCAAGATGGATTCCGGTCATGGAGGAGCTTCAGGGAGATTTAAAAAATATAAGGAAACAGCGCTAAAATATGCCTTTATGTTCGATTTGCTTGGCATCAAATAAAAAATGAAGAAGGAAAAAGGAAGAAGGAAGGCAAGCCAATAATAATTTTAGTGTTTGGATATTATTTCGATATTCAATATTTGGTATTCATTATTCGATATTAGAAAAAGTGTAATTATGATTTTCCGTTAAAAACCTATAACAGTTATAGTGTTTTATTAATGGTTTCCAAAAAGTAATGAAAGAAATTGAAACGAAAAGAAAAAATATAAAAATAATAAAATTATTAGGACTTTGTCAGATCAAACAATCTTAAAATATTTTGCGTAAATTTTGTCGATATACGTACACATCGAAATTTTTTTTGATATTACGGCGTTTAATATTTTGTTTTACAAAGAGTGTATATTTTGTAAGTGATTACCGATTGGAGATGTAAAGAAAAATTTGAAATCAAAAATTAATTTGCCCTGTAAAATAGCACAGCAAAATGTTCTATTTATTTCATGGGGTAAATCAAAAAACAATTCCCCTTTTGAAAATATGACAAGGATGATTAATGGTTGGTGAATTGTTGAAAATGTATTTGGTGTTTGTCGTTGTCATCGTTGTGATGGTTGTTTATTGTTCGTGGTTGCCGTAGAGACAAGGCATGCCTTGTTTCTACGTTACAAAAACAGACAAATTTTTAATAAATCCAAACTGAGAAAAATAAAAGTCATAGGATGAATACACCTTTTTTAAAATTAATTACCCGATGACTTTTCCAAACTATACTCAAAGAAAAATCCCAACTCATAAATTTATTTAAATATTAAAACATTTTATTCTAATTTCGCATTTTAAAAAAATAATTTATTAACTAATTAAAAACTATTTCTATGAAAAATGTTACAATCGTTCTTGCTTGTCTTTTCTTGTTTTTACAAGCTATAAATTCACAACAATTAAACCGCGACCAGGTACAGCGAGATAAAGTGATTATTGAAATTGGCACAGGTGTAACCTGCCCATATTGCCCGGCGGCAGCAAACGGAGCTATGAATATGATAGAAAATGGCCATGATGTGGCAGTTATTTTTTATCATAATTATTCGGGAGGCGGCATATTTGGTAATACTGCAGCAGCAGGCAGATGCAGTTATTACGGCATCAGTTCTTATCCGACAGCGAAATTTGATGGAGTTCTTACTCAGGTAGGAGGTGGTGGATCTTCTCAGTCAAATTATACAGCTTATCTTGCTAAATATAATCAGAGAATTGGTATAACTTCATCGTTTACAATCGATCTGACATGGGAATGGATAAGTGGAAATAATTACGAAGCTCACGTTGTTGTTGAGAAAGTTGATACTTATACAGGAACCAATCTTAAATTGCAACTGGCGCTTACCGAATCGAATATTCCTTACTCATGGTTTGGTATGACGGAAGTAAATTATGTTGAGCGTGCAATGTTTCCCAATTATAATGGAACCTCTCTTGATTTTTCAGGCGGAAACACACTTGAATTTACTATTCCCTATACTCTGAATGCCTCTTGGATAAAAGAAAATTGTGAACTTGTTGCATTTGTCCAGAACAATTCCGGAAAAGAAATTCTCCAAGGTACAAAGAGTACCATGAACACCCCGGATTTTGACCTGGATGCTGAACTTGTTAAAGTCGGGAATGTTAGCGATGAACTTTGCTCAGGGGAATTAGAGCCGGAAGTTACTATTAAAAACAAAGGCGCTGATGTATTGACGACAGTAATGATCAACTGCAAGGTTAATGATGAACTTGTTTTTCAACAACAATGGACAGAAGAGTTGGCATTTACCGAAAGTGAAATGATAGAACTTCCGCTGTTCACTTATCCTGCTCTTGAAAACAATACAATCGAAATTTTTCTTTCCGAACCAAACGGTGGCATTGACGAGAACCCCGACAACAACAGCATAACTTTGGAAGCATGTCCGGCTCCTGTAGTTGAGAATATGATTGTACTAATTTTGAAAACCGATAACAATCCGCAGGAAACTTCATGGGAAGTTATTGAGGTTGCCACCGGTAATGTTGTAGGTTCAGGAGGCCCTTACACCCAGCCAAACCTGTTTATGAAAGATACTATCTGGCTTGTAAATCCCGGATGTCATAAATTTATTATCTACGATGCCGGTGGTAATGGTCTTTCAACATATTATACTCTGCGCGCAAAAATCAACGGTACGCTAACCACAATAAAAACCGGAAATATGTTTGGATACAAAGAAACAACGGAATTCAGTTATGATGCCGGTGTTTTAACTGCTTTATTCAATGCCGATGTTATGGAAGGCTGTGAAGAACTTACAGTTAACTTTACCGATAATTCTTTTGGAAATGTTACTTCATGGGAATGGATTTTTGAAGGTGGCGACCCGGCAACTTCAACAGAACAAAACCCGACGGTATTTTATGCTGTGCCGGGAACCTATGATGTTACACTGACTGTTGGCGACGGAACATCAACCAACGCTTTAACTAAAAATGATTATATTTCCATCTTTGAACTTCCTGAGGTTACCTTTGCCGAAATATCTGATATGTGCATCAACTGGCCTCCTTATGAAATTACGGAAGGAGCGCCTGCAGGAGGTGAATATTCAGGCACCGGTGTTGAAGACGGCTGGTTCTACCCGGATGTTGCAGGTCTTGGAACACATACATTAATTTACACTTACGAGGATAATAACGGTTGTGAAAACTTCGCCGAGCAAACTGTTTATGTAGATGGATGTGTTGGATTTGATGAAGTTGAAAAAGGATCTGCATTGAATATTTACCCGAATCCAATTACAAATTCAACAAAAATTCTTTTTTCGATCGAGGATAACAGCTATGTTAAACTCAATGTTTTCAATTTAATAGGTAAAGAGGTTACAACAATTATTGATGGTATGATGAATTCCGGTACCCACGCCGTTTCGTTTGATGCTGCTGGTCTTGAGGCGGGAATTTATTTTGTTCGTCTGCAATACAACCAAAATATTTATACTGAAAAAATTACTATAGTAAAATAGCTATTTTATGTTTGTCTAAAAATATAATTGAGTCCGGTATAAAAACAATAAGGTCTTTTAAAAATGAAATTTTCATCTATTCACCTAACCCCTTCTCCTTACAAGGAGAAGGGGAATTTCCTCTCCTGCAGGAGAGGGTTAGGTCACACCAGCTTTTTATACTGGACTCAATGATCATTTACGAAGTTTTTTAAGGAATTTTTCAGTATCTACAAATTCACCTATTCTACCTTGTTTTATTGCATTTGAAAAACCAATTTCTTCAATTTCGGTTTTTGTAAGCACTTTTGCTTTAATATTTAATTTTTTTACAATTTCAAGTAAAAGATTAAAATCTGATTTTTAATTACTGTTTAAAATTGCTGTCTGCATAATATTCTATTTTGATTTTTACAAAATTACAAATAATTTAATGAAAGCCACAGATTCACAGATTTAAAAACCCCGAATCAAATTCATCACAGGATAACTCCGGACTAATTTATTCACCAGTTTACAACTATTTCACCATCTGAATTTTGAAAAATAATTGATGGATTCTGAATATTAAGATTTCCTGTGAGAAATGCGGAAGGAGCGGGTTCTAAAAAATCGATACCAACCGGATAGATCTTTCTTGGTTTTCCATCAACTTTAATAATATTTCCGATATCCGTAAAGCCATGAAATACCAGTCTTAATGCCTTGAATTTACTTTCAAACTCGCCTTTTTTTTCTTTAAAAATAATTTCATCTATCGAAGTTTTGTAAATTATCTCCCTCTTATAAAATTTACCTTCTTTATAATCGTAGCTCACTCCGTCATCCTCATAATATTTATAAACAAAATCTGTTTCTTTCTCACTTTTATAAACATGAATAACCAGAGTGTCTGATGGTTTCTGCCCGGTATGCTGTACTACCGACTGCATCGGGATAATACTTCCGGCTTTTACGAACAACGGCAATTTTTCAAGGGGACATTCAACAAACAGTTTCTTGTTGCCCGCTTGTTTTTCGTCTGTAAAAAAGTTGTACCAATCGCCGTCGGGAAGATAAACGTTTGTTATTTGCACAACACTTTCAACAGGCGCTACAAGTATTGAAGGGCCGAACAGATACTGGTTCTGAAATTTTCTATTATAAATATTTTCGTCAAAGGTATAGTCGATGGCAAGGCTGCGGTTCAGAGGCAGGCCACTCTGCGCCGATTCGTGCATGGCGGTATAGATGTAAGGCAGCAATTTGTAACGAAGCCGGATATAGTTTCTCGCGATATTTTCAACTCTTTCCCCAAAAACCCAAGGTTCAGAGCTTGCAGTGTTGATAGCAGAATGTCCTCTGAAAAATGGCGTAAATGCTCCAATCGATATCCATCTTGCGAACAACTCAGGAGTAGCGTTGCCGCCAAAACCACCCACATCAGAACCGGTAAAAGAAATCCCCGACAATCCGAGGCTGTTTACGAGTCGTATTCCAAGCATCATGTGATGGTCGGTAGCCTGATTGTCGCCCGTCCAGATTGAAGTGTAACGTTGCAGTCCGGCATAACCGGCACGGGTAATTATCAGCGGCCTTTTTCCGTTCATCAGCTTTTTAACACCTTCAAAAGTACTTCGGGCCATGAGCGTACCGTAAACATTTTTTGCCTGCCGGTATGTTGTTTTATTTCCTTCCCAGTCGAATTCCAACAAACTCGGCGACTGTTGTCCCCAACATGCAATTTCGTTCATATCGTTCCAAAATCCTTCAATTCCAAGTTTCACCAATCCCTCGAATTTTTCACCCCACCATTGTCTTGCCTCAGGATCAGTAAAATCAGGAAAATGACACCATCCTGGCCAAACCTGTGCCGTCCAAAAAGTTCCGTCAGGGTATTTAATAAAATAGTCCTTTTCAATACCTTCGTCATAAGCCTGATAAGCAGTCTCGACTTTTATTCCCGGATCGATAATGACAACGGTCTTAAAACCCAGAGCTTTTAATTCATTAATCAATTTTTCAGGATGGGGAAAATTTTCAGGATGCCAGGTAAAAATTTTGTAAGCATCCATGTAATCTATGTCGAGATAAATTACGTCGGCAGGTATTTTCTTTTCGCGAAATGTTTTGGCAATGTTAAGCGCTTCCGAATCGGGCGTATAACTCCACCGGCACTGCTGGTAGCCAAGCGACCATAAAGGAGGCAATTCCATCCTTCCCGTAAGCCAGGTATATGATTTAATAATATCGGCAACATTCGTATGAAAAATAAAATAATAATCCATCTCGCCATCATCAGCCGAAAAATAAGAAAAGCGGTCGTTTGATGCGCCAAAATTGAATCTGGTTCTGTACGAATTATCCAGAAAAATTCCGTAATTCAAACCATCATGTATTCCGACATAAAACGGAACAGTGGCATACAGCGGATCGGAATTATTGTCGTAGTGCGGATTGTCGGTATTCCAGTTTACATAAGCCGACCCCCGCCTGTTTAGGTTACCGGTTTTTTCACCAAGGCCGATAAATTTTTCACCTTCCATGAGCGTTTTGTAAGTTGTAACCTGAGTATCAATCCACGAAGTTCCGAAAGCAGGATCATCCTGATTTATAATCTTACCATCTTTGGTTTTAAAGGTAAATCTGACAGGATTTTTCGACACCTGAAGCACAAGCGAATCGGTGCTGATAATAAATTCATTTTTATCTTCCGAGTAATCGATATTTACTCTGGCCGGTTTACCGACCACCGCCCAGGATAAATCCGGCCCAAATTCACGGGCAATCCTGACCCTGAAAATATTTTGATTATAAACACTTACAACGGCAGCGCCGTATTCTGTTTGAAAAGTAAAAGTTTGCTGCGTATTGTTCTTTTTTATATTTGATAAATTCCCAAGGCTTTTATTAAGATTATTCTGTGAAGAAGTTATCATTCCCAAAAATAAAAAACTTAATAGTAAAGATTTTTTTTTCATTTTTATAAAGTTTAAATATTTATTTAATTAATCAGTGCCTAAAGTTTAGAGTGCCTAAAATGCCTAAAGTTTTAGTTTTGCACCAAATTATTGCAAAAACAACAAGTATTTCATCTGTTAATAATTTATTATTAAACATTTCATTATCCATTTTAATTAACTTTAGGCACTCCAAACTTTAGGCACTCTAAGTACTTATTAGTTATATTTATTTCTCAAACACAAAATACTCCCAGGGTAAAAGTTGCCATTCATGGTCTTTCACAAATATGATCTCTCCTTCATTGAAAACATCACAATATCTCCCAGTAAAATCATTCCCTGACAGTTTGAAATTTTGTTTTTCAGATGATAAATTCAGTAGCACAAATATTTTATGATTGTCTTTTTCGCGGATAAAAGCAAAAACCGATTTATCTGCCGTAGTCTTGATGCGTTTTAGCTGCCCGCCCGAATTCCCGTTCCAGAGAGCCTTGTTGCGGTTTTTTAATTGTAAAAGGGTTTTATAAAAATTGAAATATTCCAGGTTCTTCCATTCAACCTGGTCTTTTTCAAAAAAGCTGAGCCGTTTATTTATAGCAGCTTCCTGGCCGGTGTAAATCAAAGGCATTCCCGGTATTGTCGAAATCAGGACTGCAAAGGTTTTGGCGCCATCCCCGTATCTTTCGAAAACGGTTCCGTTCCATGAATTCTCGTCATGGTTAGTTGTAAAATTCATTTTAAAGGCACCTTTGGGTAAAATTGTATCAAGCTGAATAAAATAGTTTCCCAGATTATTGGCATTTGCTTTTCCTTTGGCAATTTCGTTGGTCAGATGAAGAAGATGCCATGAATAATCCGCATCAAAAGCATTTAAAAGCAATTCCGGTTTTTCGGCTTCGGCAAGCATAAATACCGGCTTTATTTTTTCAAGTTCTTTTCTTGCCTCAACCCAAAAATCAGTGGGAACCATCCCGGCTACATCACAGCGGTATCCGTCAATACCGGCTTTACTTACCCAGAATTTTAATGCTCTGATCATCTCTTTTCGTAATTCCGGATTATTATAATCAAGTTGAACAACATCAGTCCAGTTGAAAGGTGAATACATTTTACCGCTTGAGTCACGGACGTACCATTCGGGATGTTCCTTTACCCAGCTATTGTCCCATGCTGTATGATTGGCCACCCAGTCGATTATAACATACATCCCGAGTTCATGGCTTTTTTCAACTAATCGTTGCAGATCATCAATTGAACCGTATTCAGGATTCACCGCAAAATAATCCTTTACTGAATAATAACTACCGAGGCTGCCTTTGCGGTTTATTTCTCCGATAGGATGTATCGGCATCAGCCATAAAATATCAACACCCATTTTTTTTAACCTTGGCAGATGTTTCTCAAAAGCCGCAAAAGTGCCTTCAGGAGTATATTGCCTGATGTTAACTTCATAAATGTTTGCATTTTCGGCCCAGTGCGGATGCTTTACCTGACTGATAAGAGTGCCTTGTCCGGTAGATTTTTTCTGTGAACTTTTCTGATTATCACATGAAAATAAAAAAAATGCAAAAAACAGAACAACAATTTTTAAATATCTCATAATTTAATGTAATTAATAACAATTAGAAATTAGAAATTAGAAATTAGAAATCCATCCATACGGACTTGCTCCGCTTCGTACGGACAAGTTTAGAAATTAGAAATTATAAATTTGTATTATCATATTTTTGAGCTGTTGATAAACCCCGTAGGATAATAACTTCAAATAATGAGCTATTACCTACATATAAATATCCAACGGGGTAAACGTATTCAACTTCGTAAACTCTTTTCATTTTTTTCTAATTTCTAATTTCGGTGTTCTTAATAATAATCAACAATCAAAAACGGCAATAAAAATATATATTTATCTGATATTTTATCTAAATTTGTTAATTCTTTTGGAAAGAAAAAGTCACGAAATTCATTCACGGCTACAAAAAAATATTCTATGAGCAAACTTATAACGACAAAAATTGATCCCGCAAAATTAGACCTTGTGATGCGCGATACCGATTTTGTAATTTATTATGATGGCAACCCTTTAAAAACACCTGATGGAAAAGAAATTGCGCATCCCGATTCGAGGCTGTTAAAACATATCCTTATAAAATTAACTATTGCCGGTAAGATCGACTTGCAGGTGATAAACAGTTTTAGCCTTTTTTCTTTTTACAAAGATATGCTTGAAAAAGGCATTGATCCGATAGCCGAAAATCTCGACGAAGTATTGAAAAATGACCCGGTGCTGAAAACGAAATACGGAACCAGTCAAAAGCAAATTTTATATGACGTTTCTCCTGTGCTTAAATACCTTGAACAAAATTCATGGATCATTAATCTTATGTTTTTGGGTGTGTCGGTGATCATACAGGCTTTCGATGACCTGATTTCCGGAATGGAAAATTATGAACAAATAAAAAAGAATGTTGCCGGCAACTCTGATGAGATTAATAAATATCTTAAAGATTTGTATTTAAACTTGTCACCAGAGCAAAAAACTGTTATCAACCTGTTGACGGTTTTTCACAACACAGGAATTATTTTGCCGCTTCTGCTTATTATGTCGAAATTATCACCTTCTGAGTATTCAAATTCAGCGGTCGCAATTCACACGCACTATTTGGGGGAGACAGACAGATATTTTTTTACTTCGTTGTTATTTAAGGAATCGAACCTTCAACATATAAAAGTCAACTGGGGAAAACCTGAAAGCAGTTTTTTTGAATTTTATGAACAATCGTTACATTCGCTTGAATTTCTTGGATTTTTTGAGAAAACCAGGAAAAAGATTTCTGTAGTTCATGAACTTATAAACCAGGGTGAACACGATAAGCTTGAATTTAAAAGTACTTTCAGGTGGGATATACGGCAAAACAAAAAGAATCCGGCAATTGAACACGCAGCGCTAAAAACAATAACGGCATTTCTTAACTCTGATGGCGGCGACCTGCTTTTAGGTGTTGAAGATGATGGCAATATTATTGGCGTTGAGAAAGACCGTTTTTCTAATGATGACAAATTTTTGTTGCATGTCTGGACATTAATAAAAACCTCATTAGGACAGGACATAAGCCCTTATGTCAAAACAAGTCTCGAAAAATTTAACGATTATACTGTTTGCAGGGTCAAATGTGCGAAAAGCCCAAAGCCTGTTTTTCTCAGGCAAAAAGGTTTCGACGAGGCATTTTACATTCGCATCGGTCCCAGTACCGGTAGCCTCGACATCAGCGAAGCACTGAAATATATTGATGAACATTTTGGGGAAAATTGATATTTGAGATTTGTTGTAAAATTCAAGGGAACATCAAAATATATGCTTTTAGGCTCTTAATACTAAAATTTGTGTTTTTTTCTTAAACGGATTCCCATTGGTCTTTGGTAGAAAAAGTTATGAGTTGCCGGTAACTTGCTTCACCATAAATCTGAAACGTGAAACCCCGTATTTTGCATAAGTCTTTCCATCAGTCAGTAAACTTTTTTCGATAAATTTTATTTCTATCAAAATTTTTATCAAACTTTGATGCGTATTCTGCAAATCTTAGGCTTTCTTTACTTCCCAGACATAAAAATCCACCGGGGACCAAACTGTCGAAAAACAGCGTAATTACTTTATCTTGTAATATTTTATCGAAATATATCAGCACGTTTCGACAAATAATCATGTTCATCTCCCCAAACACACCATCGGTTACAAGATTATGGTCGGCAAAAACAATGTTTTCTCTTAAAGAATCATTCAGGATAACCGATTCGTACCGGGCGTTGTAGTAATCGGAAAAGGAAGATTTACCGCCCGATTGCTGGTAATTCTGAGTAAATTCTTTTATGCGGTCGATGGGGAAAATCCCGTTTTTGGCTTTTTGCAAAGCAAGCTGATTGAAATCGGTAGCATAGATTTGCGATCTTTTAAGCAGTCCTTCCTCCATCAACACGATAGCCATCGAGTAAACTTCTTCCCCTGTGGCACATCCTGCATGCCATATTTTAATAAAAGGATAGGTTTTTAATACAGGCACAACGTCATTCCTCACAGCATTGTAAAATTCAGGATCACGAAACATCTCGGTTACCGTAATCGACAAATCCTGTAAAATTTCCTGGTAAAACACAGGATCATACAAAACTTTATGTGTCATTTCACTTATGTTGTTCAAATCCGAAACTGAAATGCGATGTCTTATACGTCGCTTTATATGAGCTTTCCCATAATTTCTGAAATCGTAACCGTACTTTTTATAAACAGCTTGTAAAAAAAGTTCAATCTCAATATTTTCGTTTTCTTTGATTATTTCATTTTTGTTTTTCACCGTACATCTAAATTAATCTTCTCATTGATTGAAAAATCTGTTATATTTCAAGGTTCATTTTTATTTTTGACGTAAGAATATCGATAGCGACATGATTTTTACCCCCCTGAGGAATAATAATATCGGCATACCGTTTTGTAGGCTCAATAAATTGCAAGTGCATGGGTTTTACAAATTTATCATAATGTTCGAGGACGTTTTGCACCGATCTGCCTCTTTCGATCAGGTCGCGGTAAATTATCCTCATCAATCGGTCATCCTGGTCGGCATCCACAAAAATCTTAATGTTGAAACGCTCTCGTAATTTTTCGTTTGTAAAAATAAGAATACCTTCAACAATTATCACCTTTCTCGGTTCTACCGTTTCCGTATCATTTGCCCTGGTACAGGTAAGGTAAGAATAAATAGGCTTTTCTATAATATGGCTCTTTATCAGTTCATCCACTTGTTTGATAAGAAGATCAAATTCGATAGAAGACGGATGGTCGAAATTTATCTTTGCCCTTTCCTCGGCCGGTAAACGCCTGAGATCTTTATAATATGAATCCTGGGAAATAACCGAAACGGAGTCGTTGGGAAGCCCCTCGATGATCTTTTTTACTACAGTGGTTTTACCCGAACCGGAGCCACCGGCAATTCCAATAATTAACATAATCCTGAATTTTTTTTCAAAATTAATTTATCTATGCAGAAATACACAAATTTCCGGAGTAAATTTTTTTTAGTATTCTCAAACAAAAAAACCGCTATCATATCGATAACGGTTTTATTTTTTGGTTGCCCGACCAGGGTTCGAACCTGGACTCTTCTGAACCAAAATCAGACGTGTTGCCAATTACACTATCGGGCAATCTTGTTCCCTGAAAAAGGAAGTGCAAAAATATACTTTTTTTAATTCCTGGAAAATATTTTTGTTTTTTTATTAATTTTATTCCGCTGTTTTTTATGTAAAGTTTATAATTTCGCCATCTTAATAAAATATCTATATATGAAAAATTACCGAAAACTCAATAATCTTACAGGATGGGGTATCTGGCTCATTGCAACTATTGTGTACTTTTTAACAATTGAACCTACAGCAAGTTGGTGGGATTGTGGGGAATATATTGCCACAGCATATAAACTTCAGGTAGGCCATCCGCCGGGGGCGCCGTTTTTCCAGCTTCTCGGCAGGTTTTTCAGTTTGTTTGCTTTTGGAGATGTCAGCAAGGTAGCATTAATGATAAATGTAATGTCGGCGCTTGCGAGCAGTTTTACGGTTCTGTTTCTGTTTTGGTCGATAACAAGACTTGCAAAAAAAGCGGTTTTTGAAAAAGGTGAGATGACTACCGCCAGAATGATCGCCGTTTTAGGAAGCGGCATGGTTGGCGCTTTGGCTTATGCTTTTTCCGATTCATTCTGGTTCTCAGCTGCTGAAGGCGAAGTATATGCCTTGTCGTCCTTTTTTACAGCAATAGTGTTCTGGGCAATACTCAAGTGGGAAAGTGTTGCCGACCAAAAACATTCGGCGCGATGGCTGATACTCATAGCTTATCTTGTGGGATTATCTGTAGGTGTACACATGCTTAATCTCCTCGCCATTCCTGCTATTACCTTTGTTTATTATTTTAAAAAATATAAACCTACCCTTAAAGGCGGATTAATTACCGCAGCCATTTCTATATTTATTTTAGCCTTTATTATGTTCGGAATAATACCGGAAGTGGTGAGCCTTTTTGCTCAAACTGAGTTGATATTTGTTAATACTTTCGGTTTGCCCTTCAACTCAGGTACGATATTCCTGGCGTTGCTTTTTATTGCGCTTATTGTATATTCGATTCGCGCAACAACAAGGGACAATAAATTAACTTCCAACATTGCCCTCTCACTTGCAGGTTTATTATTTATTTTTATCCTAACCGAGAGTTCGTCAGCGGGTAATTTTTTTGTTCGTCTTATCATTGGCGGGCTTATTGCCTTACTTATTTATAAATACCATACCAAAAAAGCACAGTTAAATAATATTATTCTAGGGCTTACATTTATTCTCATCGGTTATTCAACATTCTTACTCATTATTATCAGAGCAAACACAAACACACCAATAAACGAGAATAACCCCAATAATGCTATCAGTATGCTTGCATATCTTAATCGTGAACAATACGGCGACTGGCCATTATTGTACGGGCAATATTATAATTCTCCAATAAGTGATTACGATGATAGAAACCCTGTTTACTTACGGGATAACGATAAGGGAAAATATATAATTGCTGATAGCAGGCAAGGAACCATTCCTGTTTACGATCGGGATTTTGCAACAATATTTCCAAGAATGTGGAGCAATTCCAAACCGGTACATATCAGGGAATACAAAAACTGGGGCGAGATAAAAGGCACTCCTGTTAAACACAAAAAGCATGATGGAACTACAGAGACAATTATGAAACCAACTTTTGGTGAAAACCTGCGGTACTTTTTCCGTTACCAGATAGGTTTTATGTATTTCAGGTATTTTATGTGGAATGTTGCAGGAAGGCAAAATGATATCCAGGGACATGGGGGAATAGAACATGGCAACTGGATGAGCGGCATCAACAGCATTGATTCGGCAAGACTTGGCAACCAGGATGAACTGCCCTCCGGCATGCAAAATTGGGCTTATAATAAGTTTTATTTGTTACCTTTAATACTTGGGTTGATTGGATTATTTTTCCAGCTTAACAGAGACTACAAAAATTCAATAGTTGTTGCCTTTTTATTTATTATGACAGGTCTTGCAATCACCATATACCTGAACCAGTATCCGTACCAGCCAAGAGAAAGGGATTATGCATACGCGGGTTCAACTTATGCGTTTTCAATGTGGATAGGCCTTGGGGTTTTAGCAATTTATAATTTTTTTAATAAGATAATTAATTCAAAAATATCGGCGGTTTTGTCAACGGCTGTATGTCTTATATTAGTACCTGGGATTCTTGCGTCAGAAGGGTGGAACGATCACGACCGCTCAGGGAAATATGCAGCGCGCGATTTTGCCACCAATTATCTTGAATCCTGCGCCCCGAATGCCATACTATTTACAAATGGCGATAACGACACATTTCCCCTGTGGTATGTCCAGGAAGTGGAAGGTGTCAGAACAGATGTCAGGGTGGTTAATTTTATGCTTGCATCCGGCGAATGGTATATCCACCAGATGATGCGCAAAATATATGAATCCGATAAGTTGCCGTTTACTTTGTCGTACAAACAATACGATAAAGGCTCAAATAATTATGTCCCATTTTACGACCGCGGACTTAAAGGTTCTTCTGAGTTGAAGGATGTTATTAATTTCATTGCAAGCGAGGACAGCAGATCGAAACTGCCGATGCAGGATGG
Organism: uncultured bacterium; assembly: GCA_965369845.1. GTDB lineage: Bacteria > Bacteroidota > Bacteroidia > Bacteroidales > 4484-276 > CBDUSJ01. Next base: position 15,851 of record CBDUSJ010000008.1, read on the forward strand.
AACAAATATCAATTATGCACCCACTAAAAATCTAAAGATCACTGTTGATAAAGAATATATTTTAAAAAATAATCTTGTTCCTGAAAAAATGGCCGACAGGATTGTACCGGAGATTAAATGGAACGTTAGGCAGAATTACTTATATAAAAACGATCTTATGCTGCTTGATTTTCTGGCATCGAACAACTGGAAACGGCCAGTTTATTTTACAAGTCCTTCGGCTATTGAAAAAGTTCTTGATGTTGATAAATACTGCCACCTTGAAGGGATTGTCTATCGCTTTTTGCCGGTAGTTGCCGAAAATTATATCCAGGGACTTGGTGGTATCAATATTGATGAAACTTATGATCTGCTTGTAAATAAAGCCAAATGGGGAAATCTGAACGATCCTGATGTTTATCTTGACCCTGAAAGCAGGCGCAATTCGATAATGCCCAAACAAAATTACATGAGGCTTGCCCAGGCTCTTATTGAGAATAATAAAAAAGATTCGGCGATCGTTGTACTCGACAGATGTCAGTATTTTTTCCCAAATGAAAAGATACCTTACGATATTTATACCCTGCCTTTTGTTGATGCATATTACGAAGCCGGAGCTTTTGAAAAAGGCAATGAAGTTTCTGAAATAATTTTAAATAACTTCGAACAGAACCTTGAATATTATTCAAGCCTCAACGCTCATTTTTCTAAAAACTACGATCAGGAAAAACAACGTGCCTTTGCCGTGCTTCAGCAACTCTCAAAACTGGCCAAACAAAATAAACAGGACGAACTTGCCAGTCGAATAGATTCGGTTTTCAGCATTCAGTTGGAGAATTATTAACGACGCTATAGATTTTTTACTGAGAGGGATGGGAATTTTTATTGGTTCTTGGCTCTTTATTTTTCACTTTCAATACTATCACAAACCCGATAATTACAAAAGGAATGCTTAAAAGTTGTCCCATGTTCAGAAGCATTCCGCTTTCGAAATTTACTTGTGGTTCTTTTAAAAACTCAATCAAGAAACGCATCGAAAACAGTAATATCAAAAACATGCCGAAGATAAAACCGGGTTTTGGTTTCCCATTTTTTCTCCAATAGTAACTGTATAAAAATACAAATATGGCAAGATAACATAGCGCTTCGTAAATTTGAGTCGGGTGTCTCGGGATATTATCGTACGAAGAAAAAATGAAAGCCCACGGAACATCAGTTTGTTTCCCGATAATCTCCGAATTAATAAGATTACCTGTTCGGATAAAAGCCCCTGCAAGTGCAACAACGATAACAATCCTGTCGAGAATCCAGATATAAGGCTTTTTGTTTTTCTTTGAAAAAATATAAAGAGCCACTAATATCCCGATAGCTGCCCCGTGTGAAGCCAGTCCACCGTTCCATACTTTGAGTATTTCGATAGGATCGCTAAAATAATAAGCAGGTTCATAAAACAAAATATGCCCTAAGCGAGCGCCAATAACCGTTGCTATAACCATATACATGGTAAGCTGGTCGAGTAATTTTACAGGCAGGTTTTCGTGCCTGAAGATTTTCAACATTATCAGGTAGCCGAAAAAAAATCCGGCGGCGAATAAAAGTCCGTACCATCGTATCGGAAGAAAACTATTTGGAAAAAGCTCAGGTTGAACATTCCACTCTATAAAATTTAATATCATGCGGTATTTTTTTTGCAAATATAAAATTTAGTTCCAAACAATTTAATATTCTACTTTTGTAGAAAAAATTGACGAAAATTAAAATAACATAAGACATTTAAACAACAGCTCATGTTACTTTATCAAATTGGAATAACACTGCTCCCCGGAATTGGAGATATTACAGGTAAAAAACTTGTGGCATATTGCGGAGGCGTTGAAGCAGTATTCAGGGAAAAGAAAAAGAACATTCAAAAAATACCGGGAATTGGAGGGAAGTTGTTAAATTCAATCCTGAATAATAATGTACTGAAACATGCGGAACAGGAAATCGAATTTATCAAAAAATATAAAATAAAAACGCTTTTTTATCTTGATAAAGATTACCCTCAAAGATTAAAAAACTGTGTTGACGGCCCGATGTTGCTTTATTACAAAGGCTCTGCCGACCTTAACACACAAAAAATAATCAGTTTTGTAGGAACCCGAAAAGCCACTAAGTATGGCAAAGAAATGTGCAGCGAATTAATTTCCAAAATTTCCGGGCCCGACACGCTCATCGTAAGTGGCCTGGCTTATGGAATTGATTCATGTTCGCACCGGGCAGCGCTCGACAACAATCTACCGACAATCGGGGTTTTGGCCCATGGACTTGATAGGATTTATCCGGCAACCAATAAGAACCTTGCAGAAAAAATGATAAAAAATGGCGGCCTTCTTACCGATTTTATGAGCCGTACAAATCCCGACAGGGAGAATTTTCCAAAGCGAAACCGTATAATCGCCGGCCTTTCTGATGCTATCGTCGTTGTTGAGTCGGGTAGGAGAGGAGGCGCTCTGATAACTGCAGAAATAGCAAATTCATACAATCGTGATGTGTTTTGTGTACCGGGAAAAATTGGCGATAAATATTCCGAAGGATGCAATTTTTTTATTAAAACCCACAAAGCTGCCCTGATACAATCCGCCGAAGACATTAAATATGTTATGGGATGGATGGATAAACCAGGAAAAAATGCTCCGAAACAACGTGAACTTTTTATCGAATTTACAGAAGATGAACAAAAGATAGTTGATTTTTTAAAAGAAAATAATGAAACCGGTATCGATATGATCTGCGGGAAATGCCAACTCCCGACAAGCAAAGTTGCAGCCGCCTTGCTGAACCTCGAATTTCAGGGAATTGTTAATAGCCTGCCTGGAAAAATTTATAAGTTGATTGTTTGAAGGGTTGAAGGGTTGAAAAGTTGAAGGGTTGAAAAGTTGAAAGGTTTGATGGTTAAAAAGTTGAAGGGTTGAAAGGTTGAAAAGTTAAAAGGTTGAAAAGTTGAAAAGTGCTCTGTAACTCTGCAACTCTGTAACCCTTTAACTCTGCAACCCTTTAACTCTGCAACTCTGTAACTCTGAGACCCTTTAACTTTGCAACTCTGCAACTC
>CBDUSJ010000009.1:0-17999 GCA_965369845.1 uncultured bacterium
AAGGCAACAAGTCAGCAAATTTATTATCAAAAATTTTAAGTGCGCTAATTTTTCTTGTCAAAATCGAGAAAGGGAAAACCTTTTCGATGAAGTTGGCCTTTCCCCATTTTACAATTGTAAAACTATACTCATCAGCCAGTTTTTTCAGTTTTTTTCGGGTAAAAAAATGAATGTGCTCAAGATTTTCCGATTTTGATTGGTTGGTATCACCTTTAAAACCAATGAGTTTTTTGAAATAGTTAATAAAATTCCAGATAAATCCGGCATTTTCCCTTAGCCAGCGTTGTGGCTTTGTAGCCAGTATTTCGCGGGGTCCCCGGCCATTGGGCACAGTAACAATTAGGATTCCTTTATCTTTCAGGATTTGCCGGATGGTTCCGATCATTCGCGCAGGATCAGTGAGATGTTCGAGTACTTCGCTGCATATTACCACATCATAGATTTGTTTTTCGTCCCTGAATTTCATTACGTTCTTTACAAAAAACTTAACATTGTCCATGTCGTTCATTTTTTTCGCAAATTCAATCGAGTCCGGGTCAATATCAATACCGGTAACAGAATAACCAAATTTACCTAATTGAATCGACATATTTCCGTTTCCGCATCCGATATCTATAATTTTACTATTTCTATCAATATTTTCCATGATATTGGATACGATAAAATTCATCCGTTTCAAATCTTCTGCCTCACGATAATCGGTATAGTTTTTCATAGTACCGTATAAAAATTTTTCTGTTTATTGTTATTATTAGAGCAGCGATTTATTAGATTGGATTATTCACTTCCGGTTATTTGATGGCAATACGAACTGTATAATCAACGCGGTTTAAAAGAATACATAGTTTGTTTTCTGAAATATATTCATCTACTGCTTTTTTGGCTCCCAGCCAATGACCATAATCATCAATAATGATAACTCCTTTCGGTGATAAAAGAGGGAATAAATGTATCAATTCATGTTTAGTCGATTCATACCAATCGGTGTCGAGTCTCAGTAATGCAATCTTTTGAGGGACATTTTTTGGTATAGTTTCTTCAACCTTACCTTTTATGAAATGAACTTTCTCTTTAGGATACCCTGTTTGTAAAACATTTTTTTTAACCTTTTCGATAGGAGAAGAACACCAATCTGAAGCATCTTCCGATATTTTAGTCTTAGAAAATTCTTGTTGTGCCGACTCTCCCGCGAACGATATATCAACATCGGAAGGGGCACTCATACCAGAGAAAGTATCATAAAGATATATTTCCCTTTCCTCATCGCCGAATTTTTTAAGCGCTAATGCCATTGCCATTGCTGAACCACCTTTCCAAACTCCACACTCTACCATAGCACCGTCAATTTTGTTTCTTACTATATACTTTATAGATTCAATTAAAGCATGAATACTTTCAGGGCTTGTCATTGAATAGTTTTTTACGGAAGATAATATAGTTGTGCTTAGTTCGTCGAAATCCGGGGGAAGAATAGGATTACGTTGATACCGAACCACATCTATTCCACACATTCTGATTATTGGTCTAAAAAATTTATTTAAACTTTTTTTCATATTTATAAAAATTTTTGATAAGCTTAATTATTGTATCGCTAAATCTTTGTTTGTAATTAATTTTTTTTCTTTTTCAATGCTTTCGTCTAGTACGTGTCCCATAAACATAAAGGCCATTGTAGCATAAATCAACGGAGCGGTGGGTATTTGACCTAGCACGCCATTAGCATACGATGCCCCAATGATTCCCAACATTCCGGATGCAATAGCAAATAGTTTTGCTTGTAATACAGGGTCACGGACACGGTACATACTTAAATACGCACCTTTACCTAAGATATAAGCTAAAATGAAAACATGAAGATACAGACCAATTATTCCCTGTTCGGCCCAGATCATAACATACCAACTGTCGGTGGCAACATTAGCCAGAAATGAATTAGGTGCAAACCGTTGTCCCCAACTACCTGCTGAACCGATACCTCCACCCATTGGCCTGGTAGCAAGATAAACCTTGAGTCTTTGCTGATTTTCTAATCGTACCTGCAATGATCTATCCTGAGGATCAAAAGCAGTTCTCATTCGCTGTATGGCATATACGCCTGAACCAATTGCTGTATATTTAAAAAAAACGAAAACCGTTATTCCTAAAATTGCTCCAATAGTTATCATCTTAATATTTCTTGTCAGAAGAAGATAGAGAAACAGGCCTGCAAACGGAACGGCCATTGCGCCGCGTGTTCCTGAAATAAACATTCCGTAAAAACCTGTTATTGACATCAGACCGAAAAACACTCTTTCTTTAGTTTTTCGAGCATTAAGAAAAATAATGGCGCCTACAATTCCAGCATGTGCTTGAGAAGCACCAAACTGCCCTGCATCGCTAAAAAATGAGAATATTCGCAATTTTCCAAAAAGAACATGTGTAACCGCGCCTCCACCATCAAGCCATGCTTGTTCCCATGGATCTACACCAATTTTTAATTGTATTATTCCTTTTAATGTACCCAGCATCGAAAGAATACCCCATAGATACAGAAATCTGTTAAAATCTTTATAATCACGCATAAGCATTAAAACAAGAGGTATCATAAGAAACATGTATAAAGCTACACCTCTCATCGCATAAAACCATGCTTCTTTACTCTGTGCTTCGGGATTAATTAGCTCAACCAATGCATATCCAAACCATATTGCACCTAAAAAAGTCGCATCGGTTGCAGCAGGGCTCCAGTCAACTTTTTTATAAAAATTCTTAAAAAAGATTGCAAAGTATGTTAAAACAAGGATACCATCGATACTCAGGCCAAATGGAACTCCCGTAATATATCTGCCTAAGCCATTTGCGAAAAAACCAAGAATAACTACTGAATAAATACCAATTTTCGGTTTCCTAAATAACTGGTTTAGGAAAATAATAATTCCCGGTAAAAATATAAGTCCCAATGCAATAATTAAATTGCCCTTAACAACTATAACTCCCAACAAACAAGTCATCACAAAAATCATTATTATTATTAATGGTTTTTGCAAATTCCACGAACCGGTTTGTTTCTCTAATGGATTTAGCATTTAATATTATTTATTTTTTATGGCTTTCAATCCTGACTTATAAAAATTAAAGCCTTTAATAAATATTTCACGAAAATTCATCGAAATTTCAAGGTTGAGATAATGATATCCTACAAATAAGCCTACAATTGTAAAAATGATTGTTACAACAGCAACAAGTATCAATGAGTTAAAAATATATATAGCTATCAAATCGCCAATAATATTTAGAAGGGCCATTATCAGTACTTTGTAAAAATTTAGATGAGGTTTGTTGATGCTATCAAGAGCAACTCCGGTAAACCTGTCTATCGGCAGGAATAAGCCATAAACAGCAAAAATCTGGAATATTATAACCGGTTGAATGGTTTCAAGGTATTTTTCTCCTCCAATAATTTGAATAAATAATGGGGCAAAAATTATGCAGATGATGATGATTGGCACAAAAAGCAAAGTTATTGCACCGCTATAAGTATAAAATACATTTTTTAATTCTCTGACATTATTTTGCACACTTGCTTTCGACATTTTTGGAAATGCTGTTGCGAGGAAACTCCTTAGTGGTATTTCGAGTATCTCGGTTAGTTTAAGCGGTATGCTGTATAAAGCTACAGCCTCAGTACCGAGAGGGCTTAAACCTATTATAATAGTATCGGCATTTTTTAGAAGATTTGATCCAATCATTGTTCCAAGTGAGAATTTACCAAAATTCAGTATCTTTTTTATGATTTTACGGGATGTGTGCCTGATATATTTATGGCCGTCCCATCCTTTTATCATACTTATGATTGATGTAAGCAGGTTACACGAAAGATAAGCTAAAATTGTTTCAAAAATACCAAATTGAAAAACAAAATAATTTAATATTACAAACACAAGAAAAAAGCCATTAAGGAAGGTATTCAAAAAGAGAATTGAACCAAACCTTTGTTTAGCCTGAAGTATTGTAATAGCATTATTATATGGTAGGTTAAAGAATCCGAGCAGCGGATACCATGCAAAGAAGTAATAATATCCTGAAGATTTAATTGTATCGGGAAAAAAATTCAGTATGACTATTAAAAGAATTGTAATAATTGTTGTTATAATCAGGCTAATTATCCAGTTTGACCCGATAAGTACTTTACGTTCTTCATCCTTGGCTCCGGATAAAAACCTTATGATAGCAATTTTTGTGATACCGAAACGTATCATCTCAATTAATCCGGCTGCGGTAATATACAAAATCCATTCACCAAATATTTCTTTTTCGAACAAACGTACAAGTAATAGAAACGATACAAAACGAAATGCTGCCACTGAAATATTAGCTGACAATGCAAGGGTATTTTTTTCTCTTACAAGTTTATTGATAAACTTCAACGGATTCATTTTAAATTAATATTATACAGTAACATACGGCTATCTTAATGACTGCTTGGTATAAAACTGCAAGTTCAATACCTGTTTTACAAAACGCCTGAACTTACTCCTTTTCTTTGGCAAAGTCCCTAAAATTGCTTCTATCTCATTAATATCAGTACCATTCAGAATAAAGATTGGTTTTTTTTCAACCACATCTTCGAACATCTGAAGAGCGCCCTCATCTGATTTTTTCCATTCGCGGTTGGCACGGACAATCATTAAAGACATATCGGATAATTTAATTAGCTCATAAGGATAAGTATAATATAATATTGCAGGAATTTCCAGTATAATATATCTGAAATTGTCAAGGGTATTTATTTCTGTATTACTAATAAGATCGAAAATTTCTTCTTTTTCAGAAAAGGTTTCATCGATATGATATATTAAGTTATCCTGGTTTTGTGATTCAAGTTTCAGGTCATCTTGTTTCAATTTGGTATATTTTGAAGCAAGTCTGGAAAACAAATTTTTAAAACCACTGGAAGATTGTTGTTCTTTTTGTTCATCTAAATTTTTTTGAATTTTATCTTTTAATAATTCTTCAGGTGTTTTAAAAGTGTAATTCAAATACAACACCTGTTCGCCAACACTTCTTATTTTAGCAACAATTTTTCCGGCAAGAAATGATTTTCCTTCTTTTTCGATGGGACTAAAAACAGTAATTAATTTTGTTGGTTTATCGTCTTCAGTCACTTCCTTCGAGAATGTTTGTAATTTAATTTCCTGTATAATTAGCTCTGTTAGTCTGTTAATGATAAAAGGAAGATTGTAAACATTGTACTTTCCAATAATACGTGGCATAACACCTGCTGCTTTTAACTTTGTAAACTTTTCGGCGCGTTCAACGGTTTTCATTGTATTATCAAAGTATTCAGCAAGAAGAATACCAAATGCAACCATAATAAATCCGAGAAAAGCAGCGGCAATTACCAGAATTTTTCTCTTTGATGGTTTTGGTGTCAATGGAAAATAAGGTCTGTCGAGAGGTTTAATATTTGTAGAAAGTTCTTCATTTTGCTGTTTGAGTTTTGCCAGGTTGAGGCTATGGAGCAGCGACAGGTATTCTCTTTCCGAAACATCAATTTCGCGTTCAATTCTTTTAAGGGTAGCACCTAATGGAGCGAATATCTCGTAATTTTTTATAAATTCCTGTTGTCTGTTGTTTAATACCGTGAGCCCGGCTTTTGCTTCAGCATAAATAATGAGATTTTTAAGCCATTCGTATAGAATATTTGAAATGGGTAATCCTTCAATAGTATTTCTGAAATTGTACAACTGGCCGATTTCATGGTTTATACTTTCCTTTATTTGTTCTGTTTCTTTCTTAAGATTTGCGATTTCATTCTTGGTAATTGTATCTTGTTCATCATAAAGTTCGTTTATAGTAATTTTTTCTGTAATATTTATCAACCGGTTTCTTTTTTCAACAATACTTTCGGTTACCTCCTGAACCTGCCCCTGAATCTGGAGTTTATCTTCGAGTTTTTTTAATGCCTGTTCAGCTCCCGACATTTTTATTCGTTCATTCTGAATATATTCTTCGATGTCTTCCTTTTTGCCGGCGATAAATTTACTTTGTTCGTAGTAGTTAATAATTTTATTATCAGTATTAAATTTAAGAAGTTTTTCTTCAGCTTTCTTGAGTCGTCCCTGAGCAAGCCTTACTTGTGCCTGGAAATACTTTACAACAACATCCGATTGATTTTCCTTTAACATTCTGAAGTTTTTAATTAAAACATCTGTCAGGATAATCAGCGTTTGTAGTGATATGCCCGGATCATCACTTTCGTATTTAAGTTCCAGAATGTCGCTTGACTGAATTCTTGTAACTGATACTGATGACAAGGCATAAATGCTGTAATGTTTATGATGATAGTTAAGTAGGTTATAAATAAAATTTGTATCCGTGGCATTTTTATAATCAGTAAGTTTTAAAACAGTTTTATTAAATGCAATGCTGTATGCTAACGAATCGTTTGCGATCAACGGTTTTACAACAAAGTCCTTGATGTACTGTGGCACCATTCTGCGCATAGCAATGAAGTTTTCTTTTGAAATATAAACCGGGTTGTAATTCTCAAGAATAAGCCCCTGGGCAAGCAGTCTGATACCGGTTTCGCTAAGTGTTTCTCTCGATTTTATTACATTTATCAGATTATCGAATGTATTATTTGTGGCAAAGTAGTCGGAGCGGGTATTTTGTTCAAGATTTATTCCTGAAGCAATCCCGGTATATATCTTTGTTTTGGTTGCGTAGTAATATGTCTGATTTTTGGTAAAATATGCAACTATTATTGCCAGTAATACAGGTATTGAAACAAGAAGCCAGAGGTGTCGTAAAAAAATCCGTATTAACTGATTAACATTCATATCATTAATAAATTTTATTTAACAAGTTAAATTTTATTCCAACAAGTTCTTCGAGAATAAGGTACTGCCTGTAGAACAGCGATTTTTGTTTTGTGAAATCTGCTATATTAATTGAATGAATTTCAGTAAGTCTTGATAGTTCCGCAATAGTAATTTGTCCATTTAAAAATTCCTTTTCAGCCATTTGAACTTGTAATTCGGTAGTAAGCCGTGATTCGTTTTTTATCTTTAGTAATTCCTGTCTGAGGAGCAGATCTTCATAAACAAAAATAATATCCTGTTTTGTTTCCCTTATAATTTGTTCTTGTCTTAGTAATCGTTTTTCTAATTCTCTTTTTGCAATATTAACGCCATTTTTCTGGTTTATAACATCAAAAATGGGTATTTTTAAAAACGCGCCAATATTGTAATAGTTTTCGCTCCGGTCGGATGTAAAATCGGTAGGGAACGAACCTGATGTCTGGCTGGTGGAAAACTGAGATAAGTTTCCGTATTTATAATTCATTTCAACACCAAGTAGTCTTGTCCAATTCCATCGCGCTTCTTTAATTCTATAATGAGATAGGCTTATTTCTGCATTTTCATATCTTATGTAAGGCGAATTTTGTATTGCCGAATCAATTAAAATATCTAATGAAGGAAGTTTTTCAACAATATTATCTATTAACGGATCAAAAGTTTGAACTATCGAAACATCTTTGTAGGTATCTTCCTGTGTATAAAGTGGAATTTGGAAAAACATAGACAATATTAAAAAAACAATACCTGATATTTTCATTTTTTTATAAATCATATAAATTAAATTATACGTTGCTTCTCTGGAGAAATATTTTAAAAGTTCTGAAAATTAATTTTATATCACCGAAAAACGAATTGTTTTCAGCATAATCATTATCGAACTTGAATCTTTCTTCTTCTGACATATCTCCACCCCTACCTCTAAGTTCAACCTGCCATAGGCCAGTAAGCCCTGCTGCGGTATGAAATCTCTTAGCTCGGTCTCCGAGAGTAAGTTTTTCGGCTTCATTTACAGGCAGTGGACGATTACCTACTATCGACATATCACCCTTGAGAATATTTACAAGTTGTGGTAATTCATCAATACTTGTTTTCCTTATAAATTGTCCAACCTTTGTAATCCTCGGATCATTTTCCAATTTCATAAATGCTTTTTCGGCATTTTTACGTTTGATGTATATTCTTTCACAAATTTTTTCTCCTTTGATATAAAGAACAGGAGAGCAATATTCGCCTTCCGGAAGTTTTGCGCATTCAGAACATTCATCTTCAACTTCATCGGCTACATATTGGTTAAGATGGCTCAACCCGCTAATTTTTTTTGCCGAATCGGAACCGGTAAACATCGACCGTAATTTATAAAATCCAAATACCTTAAAATTTGCACCAACACGTGGCGACACATAGTAAAATGACCCTTTTGACTCAAGCTTGATAGCTAATATTACAATCAATAGCAGAGGCGAGAGTAGTAACAATACTGTTCCTGCAACAAGCACATCGAACAATCTTTTTATGAATGAAGTTTTATAGGGCGGCACTGGTTCTGTAATAGTTTGTGGCGCTTTTGCAGATTTTTTGTATTCAACCAGAAAGGATAATCTTTTATATACCCTGCTAATATCTAACGGAATTTTGAAATAATCATCGAGTCCTTCATAAAAAGCCTGATCAAAAAATTCGGGTTCGTCTTCGTGAGCAATTATTATAAATGGCATTTTAGAACATAAATCATGTTTTTGCAAGAGTTTATATGTGTCAATACCGTTGGCTCCCGGTAAATGCACTTCCGAAATAATAGCATCAATTTCTTTATATTTTAATAAAAAGTTGAGTGCGGCGATACTGTTATCTTTTTGTTGTGTTTCAAAAAAATCACAATTTTCGATTTGTTTAATAGTATCCGGGGCGCTTCCAATATAAAGTATCTTAATTTTTTTCTTTTTCTGATCTTCCATTCCAATGGATTTTTATTTGTATGTTAATATTTTTTTTTGAAATTATAAATTTTTATAATTTGCGATTTTCTCTTTAATTTTCGCTTCCTGTTCATCGATGTCGAATGGTTCGGGCAAAAAATCGAGTGCGCCGAGGCGATAATAGTGAAGTTTTTCGGCTTTACTAAAATCATAACTACGCATTTTGATTTTCGGATTAAAGTTTTTGTCGATAAGTTCTATTAATTCCACAGGGTTGAATGGCTTTGTAAGATAATCCTGGGCTTTAAGCTGATAACACTTTACCCTTTCTTTACTTTGTTCTTCACCCGAAAGCATGATGATTGGGACATCTCCGAAAAAACCGCTGTTTCTTACTCTTTCTAAAAATTCATAACCATCTACATTTGGCATCTGAATATCGCAAATGATCAGATCAGGCAGATTTTTTTGCTTTATCATCCAATAATAACCTTCTTCACCGTCGTTTTTAGTAACTACATCATATTTCTTTTTTAATGTACTTTCAAGTATCAGCCTGATACTTTTTTCATCATCTATTGCTAATATTTTTTTCATCAGTTAGTATATTATTTTGTTTACAAAATTCCATTTTGAAAATAAATTATATTTTTTATTAATTGACATTTTGAAAAATTAGTTTATAATGATATAAGAAATCATATTTAATTTCATATTTTATACCAAAAATCAGAAATTGCTTATTTTTAATTAGTTAGTAAAATTTGTGTAAAACTCTTTTTCCCAAATTGGTAATATTTTTCATAGATAAAAAATTTCCCATAAATAATCCCTATTTATTTGATATATCATTCAAGAATATCGCTCAACAAATTTATCAATATTTTTACAATTAAGCGTTAGTTTTTTTCAAATCAACAATTTTTAATATTGTTTCAAAATTTTTTCAAGGGCAAATAGTTCATCCCGAAACTGTGCTGCTTCAACAAAATTCAGTTCCTTTACTGCGTTTTCCATATTTTTCATGGTTTTCACAATTGTTTTTTTAATTTGTTCTTTACTCATGTATTTAACCACAGGGTCGGCCGCCACATCTATCGATTCATCCTCAATATACGGTTTAAGTTGTGATGATTTAATTTTTGCCACCGAAGTTTGTTCAAGAATAGAATCAACTGATTTATTGAGGGGTTTGGGTATAATGTTGTTTTCAAGATTGTATTTGAGCTGTTTTTCCCGTCTTCGGTTTGTTTCGTTGATAGTTTTTTGCATCGAATTGGTAATAGTATCGGCATACATAATTACCCTGCTGTTAATATTTCTTGCAGCTCGTCCTGCGGTCTGTGTTAACGAACGTTCCGAACGAAGGAAACCCTCTTTGTCTGCGTCTAAAATTGCAACTAAGGAAACTTCGGGCAAATCAAGTCCCTCGCGCAGCAGGTTTACTCCAACTAAAACATCGAAATTTCCGAGCCTCAAATCACGCATAATTTCAACGCGTTTAATAGTGTCAATATCCGAATGAATGTATCTCGATTTTACATCAAGTTTAATAAGATATTTCGTTAATTCTTCTGCCATTCTTTTAGTCAGGGTAGTAACCAGGACTCTTTCGTTTTTTATTACGACTTTATTAATTTCGTCAAGCAAATCGTCAATCTGGTCAAGGCTGGGTCTAACCTCTATAACAGGGTCGAGCAGACCGGTAGGCCTGATAATTTGTTCAACAATTATGCCTTCGCTTTTTTGAAGTTCGTATTCGGCAGGAGTTGCGCTTACATAAATTGTCTGACCTGTCAAGGCTTCAAATTCATCAAATTTCAGTGGTCTGTTATCCATAGCTGAGGGTAGTCTGAACCCATATTCCACAAGCGTTTGTTTTCTTGACCTATCGCCTCCATACATTGCCCTGACCTGGGGAACAGTTACATGACTTTCGTCAATGATCATAATTAAATCATCAGGAAAATAGTCGAGAAGGCAAAATGGCCTTGAGCCTGATGCCCGGCCATCGAAATACCTCGAATAATTCTCAATACCTGAACAATATCCAAGTTCCTTCATCATCTCCATATCATAGCTAACCCTGTCCTTAAGACGTTTTGCCTCAAGTTGTTTCCCGATATCATTGAAATATGAAACCTGTTTAAAAAGATCATCCTGTATGTAGCGTATTGCAAGTTTTATTTTATCTTGTGATGTTACAAAAATGTTTGCCGGAAAAATTGCAATATTATCATATTCTTCAAGTCTTTTTCCTGATACAGGATCAAAAGTTTCAAGAGATTCAATTTTATCGTCCCAAAAAATAATTCTATAGACAAAGTCGGTATAAGCCGGAAAAACATCAACCGTATCTCCTTTAACCCTGAAATTACCTCTGAAAAAATCAATCTCGTTTCTTGAATATAAACTGCTAACAAGGTCGAATAAAAATTTATTCCGTGAAATAATATCTCCGGTTTTCAAATGAATCACATTGTTGGTGTAATCGTCAGGGTTTCCGATTCCATAAATACACGAAACAGAGGAAACAACAATAATATCGCGGCGGCCGGAAAGAAGGGAAGAAGTAGTGCTGAGCCTGAGTTTTTCTATTTCATCATTAATCGAAAGGTCTTTTTCGATATAAGTATTAGTAACCGGGAGATATGCCTCCGGCTGATAATAATCGTAATAAGAAACAAAATACTCAACGGCATTGTTGGGAAAAAACTGTTTAAACTCACCATAAAGCTGTGCTGCCAGGGTTTTATTATGGCTTAGCACCAATGCAGGCCTGTTGAGTTCATTAAGCACATTGGCAATAGTATATGTTTTTCCCGAGCCTGTAACTCCGAGTAAAGTCTGTGCAAAGTCGCTGCGTTTTACCCCTTCCACGAGCTGTTTTATAGCCTCCGGCTGATCGCCGGTCGGCTTAAATTCTGATGTCAGTTGAAATTTCACCAAAGAAATATTATGTCATAAATTAGGTTATAAGCCATTCGCTATATTAATTCTTTTCTGGTCGGATTTTAAAATAACAAGATATGGGGTAATGATCAGAATAATTGACAACAATTTTTTTAAATTTATATGATTCGAGAACCGGGCTTGAGAAAATATAATCAATCCTGAGAAATGGGAGGTCGCCGGCATAAGTTGAGCCAAGACCGCTACCTGATTCCAGAAAGGCGTCGTTCAGATTTTCTGAAATGATGTGATATGTGTATGACACAGGAGTATCATTAAAATCGCCGCATACAATAACCGGATATGGGGATTTTTTTATTTCTTCGGCTACTAATCTTGCCTGTTTTGCCCTCTTACTAAAAGCAGTCTTTAACTTCCAGACTATGACACTCGAACCTGACTGATAATTGTTGTTATGAAATACCGGGTCTGAAACATACTGATAATCGGCTTTCGAGAAACGGATCGATTCAAGATGAAAGTTAAAAATCCTGATTGTATCTTCTTTAAAAACTATATCAACAAAAATCCCGGAGTTCGTTGAAGAATTGTCAAAATGAATTTCTCCCTTGTTTACTATGGGATAAACACTAAAAGTTGCGATACCAAAATGTTTGTTTTCGCCAATTGTTTCTACAAAATCAACGTGATAATACTTTACTTTCTGCTGCAATTCGAGAAATGGTTCAATAGTGGGGAAATATCTGTCGTTTCCGTGAAAGAACTCCTGGAAACAAATTACATCAGCCTGCTCACTCTTTATAAGACTATAAATATTATTCCTCGTAAAATAATTTTGGTTTCCTGTCCATTTATACTGGTCGAATAACCGCACATTGTACGAAATTAGTTTTATTGCATCAGAATAATTATTAACCGGCTTTGCTTCATTGAACTGAACATTTTTAAAAAACAAATTCCAGCCAAGTAATATTGATATAAGTGAAAACAGAAAATATTTTTTCCATTTAATTATCCACCAAATAACAAAAAAAGTATTAAGAATAAACAAAGCGGGATAAATTAGCCCGAACAATGCCGGAATATAATTTTTTTCGGGATTTATATATGGCGAAAGATACGAGATGAGCAAAGCAATAATCAATATAAAATTAATAATAAGCAGAAATATTTTGGTCCATTTTTTCGGTTCTTTTTTCTTCTTGCTCATTTTGTCTTTTTATTGTTATATTGATTATTTTTAATATTTTACTTTTTATTACTCGATTTAAACAAAAGCTCTTTTTCTTCTTTTGTCAAGCTGCTATATCCTTTTTTGGAGATTTTATCCAGAATTTTATCGATTTTTTGCTGGTATTGCGATTTCCTAAAATTATATTCGTCATCGGTAACAGGTCGTCCGTATTCATTTTTTGTGTTGAATTCCTGCTTTTTTGAAGGTTTGGTAAAAAAACGAAAAAACTTTTTAAAATCCATAGTATCAAAATTAAGAGTAATATTTTTCCCCTGTTTCATTAAGTAAATATAAAGAAAGCCCCAGAATGCTCCGCCGAGGTGCGCAATATGCCCTCCGGCATTTCCTCTTGTGATACTGAGAAGATCGATAAGAATAAATATTAGCGCCAAGTATTTTAATTTGACCCTTCCGAAAAAGATCAAGACAACAGAGTAATTAGGAACATAAGTTGCAACGGCGATAAGAATTGCCAAAACCGATGCTGATGCTCCCAGTGCCACCGAATTGTTCACTGTACCGCTGAAAACAGGAAATATATTAAAAGCAAGAATATAAAATAATGCACCTGCAAGTCCGCCAAAAATATAAGTGTTGATTAATTTCCTTTGGTTAAGGTATTCCATAAAAATCCTGCCGCCAAAATACAGGACAATCATGTTGAATAAAATATGAAAGAAGTTTTCTTGCAGGAACATGTATGTAAAAAGCGTCCATGGCCGGTAAAGTAAAGACTGAAAATCGGCAGGTACTGCTAACCAGTATGTGAAAAATGAAATTCCCTGAATATCGCCCGGCAACTGCTCGACCTGGAACAGCCAGAATAATAAATTGAAAATGTTAACAATAACAAAAACAGCAACATTAATGATTATCAATCTTACAAGGATTGATTTTTGTTTAAAAAAATGCTTTACATCTTCAAGCGGGTTCTGGTAATACTGCATCTTATTTTAATTATATCTTTTTATTTTCCAGTATTTTATTAAAGCAAAGCCGAATATCATCCCCCCGAGATGGGCAAAATGCGCAATATTGCCGCCCGTGTCGGAGAAACCGGCATATAATTCAATTGCCCCGTAAATTATAACAAGATATTTTGCTTTTATCGGGAACAGAAAATTCAAATATAAAGTAGTGTTCGGGAAAAGCATTCCAAATGCCAGCAAGATTCCGAAAATCGCACCTGATGCACCCACAACATTTGGGAGATTCAAATAATATATTTTATATTCCTGCATAAAACTTATTATTCCTTCCCAAGCTCTTTGACTATCCTGATTATGATTTAAAATATTAACGTCATTTTGAAACTTAAGAAATTCTTGATAAATAGGTCCTGAAAATTTGTTTAACTTAAAAGTATGCGAACTGATTAAATCTACCAGATCGTTGTAATTATGATTTTCAATGACCCTGTTTATCAAAATAACATCAGGATTTATCTGAAGAAATATCACGAAATAATGGATCAGGGCAGCGCCGATGCCGGTTACAAAATAGTAGATCAGAAATCTTTTCGGTCCCCAAACATTTTCGATGACACTACCAAACATCCACAATGCAAACATATTAAAAAGTATGTGCGCAAAACCGCCATGCATAAACATATACGTAATAAACTGAAAAGCTGAAAACTTTTGCGCTGAAAAATAATGAAGTCCTAAATAATCGGCTAAGTCAATACCAAAAACATTTTGCACGGCTATTGTTGCAAGGAAAAATATCCCGTTTATTATCAACAGGTTTTTTACTACCGGCGGGAACATAGAACCTCGTGGCCTGTATTGATTAAAATTCATGCGTATTTATACTTTTAAATAATTTTCTTAATCACCTGAATGAAAACGTTTTTCTAATTCCTCAATACTAATTATTGAAATAATTGCTTCACCATCTAACGAAATTTCAGGCGCTTTACAGGCGAAAAGTTCATCAATAATAATTTTCATTTCTTCCTGCTGTAAAATTTTACCGGATTTTATTGAAATATTCTTCGCCATTGAGCGGGCTAAATTAATTTTTTTATCCAGATTTAAATCTGTTCTATTTCTTTTAAAATTTTCAAGTATTCCTTCAATCAATTCTTCAACATTAATATTTGTCAGGTCTGCAGGTGTTCCTGAAATTATAAACCTGAATTTTTTTTCATTATTTGGTTCAATGTTGAATCCAATCATATTCAAATCTTCAAGAATATCGAGCAGCAATTCGGCGTCGGTTGGGGAAAGGCTCAGGTTAATTGGGAATAACTCCTGCTGCGACAGCGATTCTTGTGTTCGGAGTATATCGGCAAACCTTTCAAAAAGAATCCTTTCATGCGCTTTTTGCTGATCGATGGCCATTAGCCCCGATTTGATCTGCGTCAAGATATAGCGGCGGTGAAGCTGGAAAAGATTGTTTACAGGAACGCTTTCCTGTTCTGTGTCAATCAACATATCCGGTGTTTGGCCGGTTTCAGGCGATGTTTTAATTGACTCCTTTCCGGATGTAAAATTTCTTTCCGGATATAGTTTTTCCCAGTTTTCCCTGTTTCTTCTTTCCCGCTCCGTTATAGCTTTATCATGACTTTCAAAAGGATTATAATCAGGGTTGAGCCTGATTTGCGGCGGTTTGATAACTTGCCCCTTAGGTGGAATTTTAAAATCAAATGTTGGTTCGGCATCAAAATTAAGAGAAGGTGTAATGCTGAATTTACCCAACGATTGCCGTACTGCTGATTTCAGGATTGAGTAAATAATTTTTTCATCCTGGAATTTTATTTCGGTTTTTGTAGGATGAATGTTAATATCAATTTCTTTTGGATCGATTTCGATAAAAAGAAAATATGAAGGAAATGATTTTTCGGGAAGAAGTTCCTTAAAAGCATTATCAACTGCGTGGTTCAAATAAGGATGTTTCATAAAACGATTGTTGACGAAGAAATACTGTTCGCCTCTTGTTTTTCTGGCATATTGTGGTTTACCGATGAAACCATTAACAGATAACAGCGACATTTTTTCCTCAACCGGAACAAGTTTTTTATTGTAAGTATTTCCGAAAATAGAAACCAGGCGTTGTTTCAGATTTTCAGGCCTTAGCTGGAAAACCGGTCTGTTGTTGTGAAAAAGTGAAAATCCAATATTTTGGTGAGCAATGGCAACCCGCTGAAACTCTTCCAGGATGTGTCTTATTTCAACATTATTTGATTTAAGAAAATTCCGGCGGGCAGGAACATTATAAAACAGATTTTTTACTGCGACAGTCGAACCGTCAGGACAGTGGCAGATTTCCTGGCTTCGCACATCAGAACCTTCGATGATGATACAAGTGCCAAGTTCCTCATTTATTTTTTTTGTTTTTAGCTCTACATGTGCAATGGCAGCTATCGAAGCCAGCGCTTCGCCTCTGAATCCCATTGTTCTGATGGAGAACAGATCGTCAACTTTCCGGATCTTTGAAGTTGCATGCCGCTCAAAACATAATCTTGCATCAGTTTCGGACATACCACAGCCATTATCGATAACCTGAATCAAGGTTTTGCCGGCATCTTTTATTATCAGATCAATCTGCGTAGCTCCGGCATCAATCGAATTCTCTAACAATTCCTTGACGGCTGAAGCAGGGCGTTGGATAACTTCACCAGCAGCAATTTGGTTGGAAACAGAATCAGGCAGCAAATGGATTATATCCGGCATAATTGAAGGTTAAAGGTTAAAAGTTAAAGAGTTGAAAGGTTGAAGAGTTGAAGAGTTGAAAGGTTGAAAAGGTAAATGTTATTGGCAACCTTTTTTCAAATAAGAAAATTATGAGTTCTCTTGAAAATGATAATGTTTGAATTCCTGCTTTTGCATGTTTTTGCAAGCAGTTTTTTAATCCTATCCCGATAACTATCCGGATGGGAGTAATTTTCTTTTTCATCGTTATTTGAATTAAACAAAAAACATAAAATAAATAAGGATGACAGCAATAAGAATATAAACCAAGACATTCATTCTCCTTGACTTGTCACGATTTTGGCGATCTTCTCTTCTCCATCTTCTTTCAATTTGCCTCCTTATATTTATGGTATTACCCTGTCCGGCCTCCATAAGTTCTTTACGGCGTTGTTCCTGCCTCTCTTTTTCCTCATCGTAATATCTCGGTTTATAATCAAACTGCTTTGGTTTTGGCGTTCTGAAAAATGTTATCTGCATATCGGAATTATTTTATGCAAAAATACCACAAATTTTTATTGGATTTAAGTTTTATTATTCAGCTTTTGAAATTTCCATTTGTAATTGTTAATCCAAAGGATGTTGAAATAAGAATTATAAACACGGATTGTTAGAATTAAAAAATTAAATGTTTGAATGTTAGCTTGGTTGTTAACAACTGTTAATAACTTTTGTATAAAATATGTGGATATTAATAACGAAAAAAACTTGACTTCGGGATACGTAATGTTGTATATTTGTTTCGCCAAGTGAGGAATAAAAGATTAGCTTGGAACGCGAGGGGTTGAAAAACGGGAAACCGGCAACGGTGAAACAGAAATTGACCCGGACATACAGAAAGAAAGGCATTAGGTTGTCAGTCCAATGTAAGTCAGCTTTGAAATCATGTGGTTCGCAAGAAGAAAACCTGCCTAACAGTAGGTGGGATCGTAAGATTCATCTTCAAACGATTCAGACTCGCAAAAGTAAAGTTCTTCGGAACGGCACAAATGCAAGTCAGTGTGGAAGAGCCAGGGAACTGAAAAACTTAAACCGGCAACGGATTAACAGACCGGTTCCGAACTGCGAAACGAAATCTTTACGGAGATCAATTCACAGTGAGTGTGAAAAGTTGCGATTCAGGAAAGGAAAACCGGCAACGGCGAAACGGAACTGAATCAGGTTCTTAAAAGGTAAGTCCGCAAGGATAAACCGAAAAAGAGCAAATTGTAATAAGCGTAACTTGGAACTGAACAATTGCTACGGTAATTGTAAAGTTAGCGGGAATCTTATCGTAAAGATGAGGTTCCCGCTACGCTTTTAAAAAAATACTTCTAAAATTAAAATAAGACTATTACTTGCTCACCAATAATTTCACCGAGTACCAATTAGAAATTAGAAATTATCAATCACGAATCAC
>CBDUSJ010000010.1:0-17570 GCA_965369845.1 uncultured bacterium
AAAATCAGTAAACGGAAAAATGTAAGGTTAAATTATGAATTAGAAATTGGAAATTGGAAATTAGAAATTGAGAAACCTTTAGTATCAAACAACCTCAACCCTTCAACTTTTTCAACCCTTCAACTTTTCAACTCTTTAACTCTGTAACTTTTCAACTCTTCAACTCTTTAACTCTGTAACTTTTCAACCATTTAACCATTAGCACATTCTCTTACCTTTTTCCTGCTTCCAGAATAAATCTCAAATTTTGCAAACCTGCATTCCAGCGGACCATTGAAAACAATAATTTTTTTTGATGGCTTTAATCCGACAGACTTTAGCCCTGTATTATCAGCGCTAATTATCCACGCATCATAACCTGCGTAATTTTTCTTGAGAGCATCACCGATACTCTTGTAAAGTTTTACTATATCATCAACCTTTATCCGTTCGCCATAAGGCGGATTTGTGATCATGACCCCGTTTCCTTCAGGTGGTTTCTGCTCTTCTAAAGATTTTAAATTTAATGAAACCATATTCAAAAGCCCCGTGGCTCTCATATTCTGCTTTGCTTTGATTATCATTTCCCGATTAATATCCGAACCTATAATTTTATATTTAAAATCGCGGTAATTATTTTTGCTTTCATTCACTACTTTTCGCCAAAGCGTTGAATCAAAATCTTTCCAGTTCATAAATCCGAAATTTTTTCTGAAATTACCCGGAGGTATATTTTTCGCCAACATTGCCGCCTCGGCAATTATGGTTCCCGAGCCACACATCGGGTCAATAAAATTGGTTTTGGCGTCCCACCCACTTAACAGTATCAGGCCGGCAGCAAGCGCTTCATTTAGCGGCGCTACACCCATAAATTTCCGGTATCCTCTTTTGTGTAACGAATCTCCCGAACTATCGAGTGAAACTGTGCAGAAATTATTTACGATATGAACATTAATTCTTAACACAGGATTATTTACATCGACGGAAGGACGCCGCTTGTATGCCGAACGAAACTGATCGGCAATAGCATCCTTGGTTTTCAGAGCAACATAGCGGGAATGAGTGAGGACTGAATTATTCACTATTGCATCAACAGCGAAAGTATCGGACAGATCGAGAAATTTCGGCCAGTCGATTTTTTGAACCTGCTTGTAAAGGTCGTTTTCATCCTTCACCGTGAAAGTACTTACCGGCATCAACACCCTCAAAGCTGTACGACAAAGAAAATTTGCTTTGTAAAGAATTTCTTTATCTCCCTTGAAACGGACAGCACGTTTCAGGATTTCGATATCGCTTGCGCCAATTTGCTGTAGCTCGTTTACAAGAACCTCCTCAAGTCCTGCAAATGTTTTTGTAAGGATTTTAAAATTATTATTCGATATTTTCAAAATTAAAAATGTTTACTTAGTTTTTTGAAATTTAAAAAGAGATTTTATTTTCATGAATTTTGTTTTACGGGTTTCATTTTCCGGTTTACCGATAAGAAAAGCAAGAGCTTTTGTAGATTCGATATGTTCAAAAATTATTTTCAAACTGGCAAGAAAAGGGATTATGAGCAACATTCCTGCCACACCCCAGATAAGGCCTCCGGCAATAAGACCCAAAATAGTAATGAAAGGATTCAGTCGAACATATCCACCGGTAATATTCGGTGTAAGAATGTTGTTTTCGATAAACTGAATAATCGCATATAAAATTATTACTCCGAGCGCCAGCCTTGGAGAATCGCCGGTCAGCAAGGCAAAAGTAAACGGAAATACCGCCCCTATCCATGTGCCGAAATATGGAATAAAATTGAAGATAGCCGAGATCACACCAAAAAGCAAAGCAAATTTAACCCCGATAATATACAAGCCGGTTGAATTCAGCACGGAAAGTATCAATACAACAATAAAAGCGCCACCCAAGTATCGTTGCGAAACATAAGATATTTTATGAAGAATATCGTTAGTCGTTTTCTTGTATTGATCAGGGACTATTCTCATCATAAAAAAATGAAACCTTTCCCGGTTATACAAAATATAAAAAATAAACACCGGTAAAAGAAATAGCTTAAAAATTGTATCGGCAGTAGCATTCAGCGCCTTATTCATAAACTGATTCCCTGATGTGAAAAGGTTATCCACCCTTTCCTTAAGCCACTCTTTTTGTTTTTTGGTATCAACCCCAAAATTATCTTCGATAAAATAAGTTACCCGTGTTACATTATCCAATGCTTTCTTTTTAAGCGCCGGCACGTCATCTGTTAATTTAGAAACTTCCTTGAAAAAGAACACCGAAACACCAGCTAAAAATAATATCATCAAAAGCAAGCTGATTATTATTGAAAGAGCTTTGGGCAAACCGTAGCGATGCAATAATTTACAAAGCGGATAAATTAGAGAACCGAAAAGCAGTCCGAAAGCTAAGGGAACTAAAAAACCTTTAGCAAGAATAATACAATATATTGATAACATAATGAAAAGCAAAAAATAAGTTGCTCTCATTACAAAAGGATAGTTTTTTTGCATTTTGCATTTTGTTTTAGGTAAAAATAAATGAACAGTAAAAGTACATTTTTTTTTATAGATGTCCGGATAATTTACTATAAACTATTTTTCAATGTCGAATTTTCATTTTTAATTAATATTTGAGTTTCAAGAAATTATTCCTATAATGTTCAGGAATGAAAAAGGATGTGCGTTTCCGAACACACATTTTTTAACATATTCCCATATTAAATTGTTTTTCATTGAAATTCAATCTTATATTTATTTTTGCATAATTATTGATAAAATAGAAAAGATTTTCTAAAGAATTCATCCGATGACTTGGAGTCATCGGATGAATATTGCAAACTCATCGGATGGATACTACAGACTAATCAGATGACTCCAAGTCATCCGATTAATAAAAAAAATTAATATGTTTAAATGGTTTATACGAAACGAATGGCGGGAAACAACACGATCATCGGTTTGGGAACAATCACTGGGAATGAAAATTACAATAGGTATTTTACTTTTAATCGGTATTGTTTACCTCATCGGCATAGGATTCCTGATAGGAGCAAAATTCGATAATATATTTCCGGATGATGACCCTATTGAAAAATTCAACTCCTTTTTGATTTACGGATTTGCTGTGGGGTTTGTTTTACGTTTTTTTATGCAAAAAGTACCGGTTCTGACAATACAGCCTTATTTGCATCTTCCGGTGAAAAAGTCGTTTCTGGTTCACTATGTGCTTAACAAATCGCTGCTATCGTTCTTTAATTTTATCCCGATCTTTATTTTTCTGCCTTTTGTTTTTTTCCAGATTGCGCCATGGTTTACACCGCTTCAGACTCTTGGTTATATTCTTACAATTTTCTTCACGGTTCTGTCAGTTAACTTTTTCAGCATCTTCTTTAAACGAAGCCTTGCATCAAACAAATGGTTTGCTGCTGTGATAGCCGTTTTACTCATAGCCACAGCCATACTCGATTATTACGGATTTGTTTCTTTAAGCAGTTTCTCAGAAAATATTTTCACTGAAGCGCTCAACAAGCCTGTATGGATTATCGTACCTGTGGCAATATTAATATTATGTTACCTCATGAATTATTTCCACCTCATTGGGAAGCTATACCCTGAAGAAAATGTAAAATTCAGATCAAGGTCGAAAGTTAAAAAAAACATCTCGGATATAAAATATCTGAAGCAATTTGGAAAAATCGGTGAACTGATACAACTTGAGATAAAACTTTATCTTAGAAATAAGAGATCTAAAAGCACACTGATATTTGCGCCGTTATTTCTTTTGTATGGCTTGTTTTTTTATCCACAGGAAATTTATATAAATATGAATATTATGTTAATCTTTTTAGGGATATTTATAACCAGCCCGGTAATGTTGCTTTACGGACAATATATTTTAAGCTGGGAAAGTAATTATTTTGACGGAATATTATCACAAAACATTGATTTTTACAGCTATTTTAAAGCAAAATATGTGCTGATGGTTTCAACCTCTCTGATTGCATTTATCATCACAACTCCTTACGTATTTTTTGGTATTAAAATTTTATTAGTAAACTTTATATGTTTCTTGTTTAATATAGGCATCAGCAGTTTGATAATTCTTTATTTAAGCACAAACAACAAAAAACGTCTCGATATCTCTCAGGGTGCAGCTTTTAACTATCAGGGTGTCAGCGGAACACAATTCCTGATGTCTTTTCCGATACTGTTGCTGCCTGTTCTGATATTTCTGCCATTCTGGGCGTTAGGTTATCCAAACGCTGGTTTCCTGACAATAGGAACTATTGGTTTGCTCGGGCTACTGTTTCACAGGATATTTTTAGAAAAAATTGTGAACAAGTTTATTTCAAGAAAATATATTATTGCAGAAGGTTTCAGAAGGAAATATTAAAAACAAAAGACAATAATAAAAAGAAAAAAGAAAATGTTAGAAACTATTCAACTTACAAAACAATACAGCGGAAACACTGTACTTAACCTGCCGAGTTTAAAAATTAATAAGGGCGATGCTTTTGGGCTTGTTGGAAATAACGGAGCGGGAAAAACCACTTTCTTCCGGCTTATCCTCGACCTTATTAGAGCAACCACAGGAGAAGTTCGGATAAATGAAGAAAATGTCGCCAAAAACGATGACTGGAAAAAAATTACCGGCTCATACCTTGATGACGGTTTCCTTATCGATTTTCTAACTCCTGAAGAATATTTTGAGTTTCTTGCCGGCATCAATAATATTTCGAAAGGTGATCTTGAAAATTTTTATGAGAGGTTCACAACTTTTTTTAATGGCGAAGTACTTAATAAGAAAAAATATATCCGCGAGCTGTCGAGAGGAAATCAGCAAAAAGTTGGCATAGCTGCCGCATTGATGATACTACCTGAAATCCTAATTCTCGATGAGCCTTTCAACGGGCTTGATCCAACCACCCAAATCAGGCTGATAAAGTTGTTGAATGAGCTAAAGGAAAAATCAGATATTACCATGCTTATTTCGAGCCACGATTTGAATAATGTAACCGAGGTATGCGAAAGAATCGTGGTTTTACACGAAGGCGAGGTTTACAAGGATATTCATAAAAGCGATACAACTCTTAAAGAACTTGAGGATTATTTTGCTGCTTAAGGAATTTTTTTTTAACATTGCTGCTTTTATTCTGATAAGAGAAATTAAATCCTCAACATTATGAAGCAGAAAACCCTTTTTATCTACTTCTTTTTTATCCTGATTTCATTATCGGCTTTCTCACAGGAAAATATTATTTCAGGTAAAGTTACAGATTATGAAACAGGCAAACCACTTGCTTTTGTCAACATTGTTGTAAACGACAGTAGAAAAGGCGTTGCAACCGATATCGACGGAAAATTCAGGATTTATTCAGAAGTGCCTGTAAAAAAACTCAGGTTGAGTTATGTTGGTTACGAACCTTTAACACTAACAGTTGGCGACAAGACAAAAAACCTTCTTATCAAATTAAAAAAAACAAGAATAGAACTTACCGAAGTTGTGATTATTGCCGGGGAGAATCCCGCGCATAGGATAATCAGAAATGTGATAAAAAACAAGGATAAAAACAATCCCGAGAAACTTCATTCGTTTTCATACACTTCTTACGATAAGATGATACTTACAGCCGACACTCTCAATATGCCTTTACCCGATACCATTGAAACAGATACAATTTCAGGAAGATTGAAGAATTTCTTGCGTGAGAAAGACTTGTTTATTATGGAAACGGTAACGGAAAAAAAATTTCTTTATCCCGACAGGAGTTATGAAAAAGTTCTTGCTTCCAGAATATCAGGTTTAAAAGACCCTTTATTTGTTTTCCTCAGTTCACAATTGCAATCGCCTTCATTTTACCGGGATTTGATCAGCATTACCGATAAAAAATATATCAACCCTATTTCGATAGGCAGCTTACGGAAATATTACTTTCAGATTGAAGACACAAGCTATACGGAACAAAATGACACCGTATTTATAATTTCATACAGGCCAAGGATAAACACAAATTTTGATGGACTGAAAGGTGTGCTTTCAATTAATTCTTTTGGATGGGCAATACAAAATGTAATAGCCGAGCCTTCGCGTGATGAATCGGGAGTATCAATCAGAATTCAACAGATGTACGAACTTATCGACGGTGAACACTGGTTTCCGGTTCAGCTCAACACCGATATTATCTTTACAAATGTTATGGTCAACAATGTCTCCCTTGTCGGGAAAGCTAAGAGTTATATCAAAAATATAATTCTGAATCCCGAGCTTGTAAAACGCCAGTTTAATCAGATTTCAGTTGATGTTGACCCGAAAGCAGGAAAACGGCCCGAAGCCTTCTGGTATGATTACCGTGGCGATTCACTTTCCGAAAGAGAACAAAAAACCTATCATTTTATCGACAGCATCGGAAAAGCTGAAAATTTTGACAATGCAGTCCGTACATTAAAAACCTTGTTAACAAACAGGATACCCTTCGGTTATGTTGACCTTGACCTGAGCCGGATAATACGTTATAATTCTTATGAAGGCATTTATCTTGGAATAGGACTGTTAACGAGTAAAATATTATCCGACAAATTTACCATAGGCGGATTTTGGGGCTACGGATTTAAAGATCAAACAGCTAAGTACGGCGGGTCCTTCGACCTAAAACTAATTGGCTCACGTGATTTAATGTTGCATCTGCGCTATTTCGATTACGCTACCGAAACCGGTGGAGTGGAATTTTACGGAGAAAACGAAAGTCTTTTAAACACTGCAAATTTTAGATATTTACTTATTAAACAAATGGATAGAACCGAAAGAAAACGTGCAGGGATAAGTTTTCGGGCGATGAGATATGCAAATTTTTATCTGGGACTTACACAGGATAATAAAAAACCTTCAAACAATTATGTTTATCAGAAAAATCCAATTGAAAGTAATACAATAATCCCTGACAGTAATTTCCATTTCACCGAATTTTCTGCCGGCTTCAGGTTTGCCTACAAGGAAAAGTTCATTCAAATGTTTGATACCCGGATGTCTCTCGGAACAAAATATCCGATTATCTGGTTTAACTATACCAGGGGCATTTCCGGTTTCCTGGATGGAGAATATAATTACAACCGTTTCGATATAAAAATTAATAAATCATTTTATTTAAAATATTTCGGTGAATCAACCTTTAATATTTTGGCCGGATACATTGATGCGGATATTCCTTATACAAATTTGTATAACGGACGCGGGTCGTACCGGGTTTTCATAATTTATGCACCCTCAAGTTTTGCAACAATGCGTATGAACGAGTTTCTCTCCGACAGATACATTTCTGTTTTTTACACCCATAATTTCGGGAAATTATTGTGGAGAAGCAAAAAATTCAGCCCTGAATTTGCCGTTGCAACAAACATTGGCTTTGGATGGCTCGATAATTCTAATAAACATCAGAATATAAAATTTGATATAATGGATAAAGGATATTACGAATCGGGACTACTGATAAATAATATTTTAGGCATCTTCGGATTATTAAATATTGGTGTAGGGGCATTTTACAGATATGGGCCATATAGTTTTGAAAACGTGGCTGATAACTTTGCTTATAAATTTACATTACAGTTCCCGTTTAAATAATATTTTTTTATTTATAAATATTTCAGGATTTTTATACTGTTTTATCAGCTACGTTATTAAATTTGTTGAAATATTAAATATTACCTGAAACTGATGAATAAAACATTAAAAATCATTGGCGGAATAGCAGCCGGTTTAATAATTATCTTCCTAATCTGGAGATTTTCAAACATTGTATTTTACGTTTTAATTGCCACTGTACTATCAATCATAGGCCGTACTTTAGTGAACAGGCTAAATTCTGTCAGGATTGGAAAATTTCATATACCTAATGGGATAAGCGCTTTGATTGCTTTATTAGTTATTATTCTGGTGATATTATCATTTGCAGGTATTTTTGTCCCTCTGATAGCGCGTCAGGCAAATGTTATATCCAATATTGACTTTACATTTTTAAGCGACTCGGTACAAAAATCATTAAAAAATCTTGAAGAAATTTTAATAAAATATCAGATTCTTGATAAAAACGAAACTTTAAGGCAAATAATTTCCGACCAGATCAATTCAATATTAAATATGACTACATTCTCCAATACTATCAGTTCGATTATCGGGTTTACAGGCTCATTTTTTATTGCAGCTTTTTCAATTATTTTCCTGACTTTCTTTTTTATGAAGGATTCTTATTTAATAGATGAAATGATAAACGTACTGACACCGGTAAAATATCAAAATGAAGTTCGTCACATCCTTCATCAAACCAAGCGTCTTCTCAGTCGATATTTCATCGGTTTGTGTATCGAGCTTACTTCCATGATGACACTTATTGCAATAGGCCTGACAATATTTGGCGTCAGGAATTCTATTCTTATAGGATTTTTTGGCGGTCTGATGAATGTTATTCCTTACCTAGGACCGATAATCGGTGCAGCTATAGGCATTTTACTTGCTGTATCAACACAATTGAGTTTAGGGCTATATACCGAAATTTTACCTTTAGTATTAATTGTAATTGGTGTTTTTTCGTGCGCAAACATTATCGATAATATTGTGCTTCAACCACTTATTTATTCGAGCAGTGTTAAAGCTCACCCGGTTGAAATTTTTCTTGTGATCCTTATAGGAGGCAGCTTAGCAGGAATCCCCGGTATGATACTTGCTATCCCTTCATACACCGTAATAAGAATTGTTGCCAAGGAATTTCTCAGTCAATTCCAGTTAGTTCAAAAACTCACAAAAAATATTTAATTTTTTTATTGTTTAGAAAATAATTTATTATATTTGTATTTTTATAATTTTAAAAATTTATAGCCATGAAAAATTCAACAACATGTTTCATTACTGGTCTCTTGGGCGGTGTAGCTATTGGCGCTGCATTAGGTATTTTGTATGCCCCTGATAAAGGTATTAACACAAGGGAAAAATTCGGCCAGAGAGCCGGTGAAATAAAAGATGACCTTTATCAAAAAATCGATGATTTGAAAGACTATGTCTCCGATGCTGTTGGTGAGATGAAAGAAAAAATGGTCGACGTTAAGGAGAAAGTTATCGACATTAAGGAAAAAGCAACAAAAGCCAAAGAAAAACAAGCCGAGGAGGCATAACAAATTATTAATTTTGTTAAAGCATTTATTCGGAAAGCCCGGAATAATTTTTTGTTCTTGGTTGGCTATTCAGGTAAGCAATAGGGGTTTTTGTTGACGAAAAATTAGTTTTCAACTGTGACTTATTACCGGGCTTTTCGGAATATTGTTTTATTTAAACCGGTAAATTATGGACAAAGAGAAATTCTACAAAAGTTTAAATGAGACTTTTGAAAATATCAAATCTTATTTAGACCTTAAATTTGAGCTCTACACGATTATTTTGTATGAGAAATCACTGAAGATTTTTTCACATTTTCTAACATTGATCCTAACCACATTATTCCTGTTATTTTTTCTTTTATTCATGTCGCTTGCATTTGTGTCGTGGTATCATCAAGAAACAGGTTCGTTTGTCCAGGGATGTCTTATTACCGGATTATTTTATTTAATTATCGGTATTATAATTTTTCTTCTTAGAAAGAAAATATTCCTGAACCCTATGATCAAAAACTTTTCAAAAACAATTTTTGAAAAAGAAAATAAATTAAACCGTAAAAAAGACAAAACCCGTAAACAATGAATATGATTAAAAATCTTGATGATATCAGATATAGAAAACTCTGGCTCAGAAGCGAAATTTTTGTTATAGAAAATAAGATTAAAAGCCAATTATCCGAGTTGAAAAACAATATAGAAAGCGTTGATTTGAAAAGCGATATAGTAAAAAGTATTATCAACCATCCGGCGGTTTTTTTCAATACTGCCCGAATAACTTATGACTTTATTAAAAAATGGAAAGCAAAAAGACAGCTGAAAAGTAAGAGAAGAAATTAGAAATTGGAAATTGGAAATTGGAATTTTAACTGTCAACTGCCGACTACCAACTACCAACTGCCGACTGAATACTGCCAACTGCCTACTGCCAACCATTAAGTCAGCAAATACCCACCGTCAACAACTATCACCTCGCCTGTAATAAAAGAAGATGCTTCAGATGTTAGAAAAAGTACGGCGTTTGCCACATCTTCCGGTTTTGCTATCCGTTTCAGCGGTGTTCTTTTACTAACCATTTCAGCTAATTCGGGAGCATTTTCCCTGAGGCCTGCAGATTCCACCAGGCCGGGAGCTACGGCATTCACCCTTATTTTATATTTTGCAAGTTCGGCTGCCAACGATTTTGTGTAAGCTATCACACCTCCTTTTGACGCATCATAATGGGCGGTCTTTCCAAATCCGGGATGAAGCCCGTTGATACTTGCTATGTTGACAACATTTCCCCCTATCTGATTTTTCATCATTATTTTTACAACTTCGCGAGTGCACAAAAACAGTCCTTTAAGGTTAATATCGTGAACCAGTTCCCAACTTTCAACATTCAAATCGTGCTGCTCCGACAATCCAAAAACTCCTGAATTATTCACTAAAATATCTATCTTCCCAAAATGATTAAATATTTTACTGGTCATATCAACAACATCTTCCTCCGACCTGACATCTGCCCTGACAGCAATTGAAGTTTTTTCTTCCTTCCCGAGTTTCAAAACAAGTTCCTTTGCTTCATTTTCACTTGAAAAATAAACAAGCGCAACAGTCGCTCCTGCCGAAGCAAGTTTTTCTACGATGGATCTACCAATATTCACAGCGCCACCGGTTACAACAGCAACTTTGCCGTCAAGGCGAAATATTTTTTGTGTTTTATCCATAATTAATCTGTTAATTCCATTATCAGTTTTTTCACCGAGGGAAATTCAAGACAGAGTTTATTTTTATCTCCGGCCTCATAATCGGCAAATTCAAATCCCGGCGCCATGGTTGTGCCTAAAAGCGCAAACTTTCCACCTTGTATTAGCCTTGCACCTTGCCAAACATATTTTGGAACAACACACTGGGGAATCTGAGAATGTAACAAATTATTTCCTAACTTAACAATTTTAACAGAGCCGTCTGAAAATAATTGTAGCTGTTCAATAGGATCGCCAAGATAAAAATGCCATATTTCGTCGGTTGGTAAACGGTGTATTGCCGAAAAACTTTCAGGAGTGAGCATATAATAAATACAGGTGGAAAAAGCCCTTTTCTCTTTAAATCTTTCAGGAAGACAAAACGCATTTATTCTCTCTTCACTCTTGTATGTTTCGGCATAATATCCACCTTCTCCGGATAATGGTTCAAGATTTAAAAGCCGAATGATTTCTTTGGCAGTCATTATTTATAAAATTGATTATACAGAAATTAAACAGGAATTGATATTTTTGACCAAAATATAAAAAATCACAATACTTTTGATATTTTTTTTGAATTTACATTTATGAGACGATTCAGAATTATTAGGAAACGTGAAAGATGGGGGCTGACAATTTGTGGTTGGCTTGTGCTGATATTAATTTTTATTATAGCCATTATTATTTTTGTCAGGGGTATTGTTCCTTTCCTAACACCCGAGCACACACTCGATTCGGATATTATGATCGTTGAAGGTTATGTGCCGGATTATGCTTTTCCGTTTATTATCAAAACTTTTAATGAAAAGAATTACAAACTTCTAATTACTTCAGGGGTAAGTTTCGACCAGGGTTTTTACATAACAGGTGTTAAATCGGCAGCAAATTTGATTTATGAATCTATGTTAAAACTTGGTTTTGACTCAACAAAAATGGTGTTGCTCCCTTTGCCTTCGGGAATATTCCGCGACCGCACATACAACACAGCCCTGTATATCAGGAAGTATTTTAAAGATAATAATATAGATGCAAAACAATTCAATCTTATTTCGCTTGGCGTTCATTCTCGACGTAGTTTGTGTTTGTACAAGATGGTTTTTGAACCCAAAATAAAAGTGGGAAATATTGTGATTACTGACCGTGTATATAATTCAACCAACTGGTATAAATCAAGCCGGGGGTTCAGAACAGTATTAAACGAAACTATCGGGTATTTTTATGTAAAGTGTTTTTTCTGGCCATCAAAAGATAACAATTTTCCTATTCAATATTTTTAAGCCGATAAAAAACCGATTTCTCAGTAAAAATAATTTCGATAATTTTTAGTGTAATAAGATCTACAAGGACTTTTTCAGCAACTCTTTTTGATATTGAAGCCACTTTTCTGAATTTTGAAATAGTGATCGAGCCGTTTTTATCAAGATAACTAAGTAATATTTTTTCCTTATCGGTAAACCGAATAGTTATCCCCTTTTTTCTTTTTTTCATTTGCCAGACTTTCAGCAGAACATTATTTGCCAAAAGGTTCTGATCGTTGACCCTGATGTAAACCATCCATTTTCCATCTTTATCGGGAGCATAATACGGACCGTTTTCACTTTTTGGAATAATTATTTCAAGAACAGTTTTTCCATCAATTTCCCATTCTTTAGTTTTGAATTTAACTTCCGGACGGCAGTATAGTTGGGCTGCCGCTTCAACCATATAAAACTCCTCGTCTGAACGTACGCCTGCAATTATGCCGTTATCCTTTACTCCCACCAGCAGTTTGCCACCGTCAGTATTAGAGAAAGATACAAGAGAACGCGCAATTTTTTTAGAATCTGAAATTTCAAATTTAAAATCCAGTTGCCTGTGTTCCCCCTGGCTGATAAGTTTTTTGATATAAGAACTCACGCTAACAAATTCTTTATCAGGGAACGTTTCCGAAACTCCAAAAGTATAATTAGAAAAAGGGAAATAAAATTATTTGGTAATCATAATTAATTATTTATTTACATTTATCGCCGTTTTTATTTAACTAACTAAAATTTATAGAAAATGAATTCTTATTATTCAGAATATAAAAAAAAGTTGACAACTCCCGACAAAGCTGTCGGGAAAATCAGTAACGGTGATACAATGTATTACGGAATGAGCATTGCCCAACCTCCTGCTCTGCTTTCAGCGATTGCCGACCGCGGGAGAGCCGATGATCTAAAAGATATTAAAATTTATACTTTTCTCCCTCTTATCTACGCTCATCAATCTGTTCTTGATCCGGTGCTGAGTGATGTTTTTCAGAACTTTTCTTTTTTCTGCGGAAAACATGACAGGGGAATGATCAGAGCGGGGCTGACTTATCATGTTCCTTCTTACCTTCATCAGTCGCCTCGTTTCGTCACCGATTTTATCAAATTAGATGTCGTAATAACAACAGTTTCCCCGATGGATAAGTATGGTTTTTTCAGTTTCGGGACTGCAAACGACTGCACTTTAGTAGCAGCAAGGAATTGTAAATATCTCATTCTGGAAGTAAACGAAAACATGCCCAGGGTTTTTGGAGATTCAATAATCCACATTTCGCAGATCGACGCAGTGGTGGAAAATAATGTTCCCTTGCTCGAATTACCTACACCTCTCCCAAAACCCGAAGATGAAATTATTTGTTCGAAACTTGCAGAAATGGTTCCTGATGGCGCATCTATCCAGTTAGGAATAGGTGGATTACCAAATGTCGTTACAAAGTATTTAACAAACCACAAGGACCTCGGAATTCATACGGAACTTTTAACTCCCGGCATGATTGATCTTATTGAAAAAGGAGTAATTACCGGAAGGAAAAAAAATATTCACATACAAAAACATGTTTATACCACAGCCGCAGGCACAAAAAAGATGTATGAATTTATGAACGATAATCCGACGATGGAGAGTTATCCTGCATCTTATGTTTGTAGCCCTCATGTTATTGCCAGTAATGATAATATGATCTCCATTAATTCAGTTCTTGAAGTCGATCTGCTCGGTCAGGCAAACGCCGAATTTTTAAAGCGTACTACTTTTAGCGGAACAGGCGGACAGTTGGATTTTGTTAGAGGAGCGTTTGATTCAAAGGGAGGAAAATCGATACTTGCATTTTATTCGACAACAAAGAACGGAACAATTTCACGTGTTGTACCAAGATTTGATGTTGGAACTGTGGTAACAACTCCCCGGCCTGATGTTCATTATTTAGTTACAGAATACGGTGCGGTGAACATGAAAGGAAAATCGACAAGAGAACGGGCATTGGAAATTATAAATATTGCCCACCCCGATTTTAGGGAAAGCTTGCTTAGAGAGGCTGAAAATATGTATATTATTTAATGTATTAAGATGAGGACAGAAAACAGAAGACGGAGAATTGAGAACTAAACATAAACAATGTGCTCGGGATTTATCTGCGGTTTGCCAAGGTAGCATAACAGGATTTGTACAACAGCAAGTGTGTCTTTCTGACAGTATTTAACGATCCTTTCAAGATCTTGATCTTTCCAGTAAACTTCTGCTACTTGGCTTCCATCAATATCGTCCTTTGGTGAAGGGATGTCAAATATTTCAGTTAACAGCGCCAAGGATGTATAATTTTTGTAGTCTCCGAATTTCCAAAGTTCCATAGTATCAAGATGCCTGACCTCCCAAGGTTTTTTACCGGCGATATTTAAAATTTCAGGCAAAGGCAACCTATTTATCAACAGCCTTCGTGCAATATATGGAAAATCAAATTCCTTACCATTATGAGCGCAAAGTAAATGTTGAGGTTTGTTATAATGTTTGCCGAGTAATTCGGAAAATTCCTTTAATAATATTTTTTCGTCATCACCATAATATGATTTTATCCTGAATTCACGGTTTTTTAAAAATCCTACAGATATACAAATTATCTTTCCAAATTCAGCATATATTCCTGCCCTGTGATACAGATCAGCAGGGGAATCTTCTTTGTTTTGCAAAAGTCTGTTTGCTTTGTTGTCCCACAATTTTTTTAAGCTATCCGGCAGTTTGCTATAAACAGAATACCGGGGAACGGTTTCGATATCGAGAAAAAGAATATTCTCAAATTTTAGATGAGCAAGCATAAGTTTAAAAATTTTATTTCAAAGGTAATATTTTTTAGGTTTGAGAAAAAAAATATTTTTTCAGGCAACCTTTTAAAAAAACCATGTCTATTCAATTAGAAACCGGAAAAAGATGTTATTTCTGAAAAATTATTAATCGTTCTTTAAATTGTTTTATACGTAAATTGCTGAATTTTACATTGTAACTGATTTTGTTAATATTTTGATTTACACATTAATAATTAGTTAAGTGTTTTACTTTAATTACGTTGGTTGGATGTCCCTTCCTACGAAAAACTAAATATTCTTGTAAACTACAAACAGCTATAAAACTTCTATTTCAACTGCTTATACTTTTGAACTGAAAAATGCTTTTTTTTACAGGGAGGACATCAACCTGCGCAATAACCGATAATCTTGTGCAACTATTACTTTTCTCATTTACTTGCAAACTGTTTATTTCTCAAATCGGAGGTAAATCAAAAAGAAATAACATCTAATTTACGGTTCTTTTTTTTTCATAAGGTTTTTGCAGAAAGCAACCTACAAATACGGGTTGCTTTTTGTTTTTAGAAGAAAAAAAAATGGGATTTTCATGCAATTGTTTTGTAACCGTTACTGAAAAGATTGCATATCGTGAAGTTTTTTGTAAACACCGTTCATGGCAATAAGTTCTTTGTGTGTTCCCCTTTCTACAATTTCGCCTTTTTCAAGAACAATAATTTCATCGGCATTTTTGATGGTTGAAAGACGATGAGCAATAACTACAGAAGTGCGATTTCTCATCAGTTTGAACAATGCATCCTGAACCAGTCTTTCCGATTCGGTGTCGAGGGATGAAGTAGCCTCATCAAGTATCATTATCGGGGGATTTTTGAGCACTGCGCGGGCAATGCTGATCCTTTGCCTCTGTCCTCCCGACAGTTTGACGCCACGGTCACCGATGTTTGTTTCGTAGCCGTTTGGCATTGTCTCAATAAAACCGTGTGCATTGGCAACCCTTGCAGCTTCTATCACTTTTTCCCGTGTAACGTTTTCCATCCCAAAGGCAATATTATTGAAAACGGTATCATTAAACAAAATTGTTTCCTGTGTAACAATTCCCATCAATCCGCGCAGATTATCTATCCTGACATCTTTAATTAAAACATTATCTATTTTTATTTCTCCGCTCACGCAATCATAAAATCTGGGCAACAGATCAACCATCGTTGATTTTCCGCCACCGGACGGGCCAACAAGCGCAATCATCCTACCCTTATTTATCTTCAGATTTATATCTTTTAATACCGGTTCTTTATCATAAGTAAAATTTACATTCAGATATTCGATTGAAGTTGTAAAATCACTTTTTTTCAAAGCATTGGGTTTTTCAACAATAACCTCTTCGGCATCTATTATTTCCCGTATTCTTTCTGCGGAAGCTACACCTTTCTGAACATTATAAAATGCTTCGGCAAATGCTTTTGCAGGCATAATAAGCTGTGAAAAAATAACTACATAAAAAATAAATACTGTTGCATCAAGGCTACTGTTTTCGCTAAGAACAAGGCGACCTCCAAACCACATTATCACGACAAGAACCAGGGTGCTTAAAAACTCGCTGAGCGGCGAGGCAAGATCACGTTTCCTGAACAACCGTATCATAATTTTTGTAAGCAGGTTATTCTGTTCCCTGAATTTTTTATCGGCAGTATCTATCGCATTAAACGCTTTTATGATCCTTAATCCCGAAATTGTTTCCTCAACTATCGACAGTATTACTCCGAGTTTTTTCTGGCTTTTTGCCGATGTCCTCTTCAGGCTTTTCCCAATTTGGGCAATCAGAAAACCGGTTACAGGCAGAAGCACAACCACAAAAATTGTCAGAGTAGGACTGATAATTATAAGAGTGATCAAAAACACAATTATTGTCAGAGGTTCGCGAAATATCATTTCGAGTGAACTCATTATCGACCATTCAATATTCATCACATCATTAGTTATCCTCGATATAATATCTCCCTTTTTTTGTTCGGTAAAAAATGCAAGCGGCAGAATGAGAATTCTTTTGTAAATATCGTTTCGAATATCCATAATAACACCGTTGCGGACAGGAGACAGAAAAAACATGCCAAAATATCTGCAAAGATTTTTCAGAAAAAATAACACTACCACCATCAGTGAAATAAACATAAGGGCATTAATTTCTCCCTTCTCAATAATTATCCGGCTGATCACATAATTAAAA
This sequence comes from uncultured bacterium, assembly GCA_965369845.1. Taxonomy (GTDB): domain Bacteria; phylum Bacteroidota; class Bacteroidia; order Bacteroidales; family 4484-276; genus CBDUSJ01. The sequence continues at coordinate 17,153 of CBDUSJ010000010.1, forward strand.
TTTGCAACTATCGACTCTGTTTTTAATGTTAATGGCGGAGCTTCATAAACCAGCTTGGTTTTATCAAAAAGAATTTGTAAAAAAGGCACCACCATCGTGAGGGAAAACAGGTTGAAAAACACTGAAAGAATATTGAATAAAATATTCAGGGAAGCATATCCAAGATATGATTTTAAATAAGCTAAAATGTTGAAAAGATTTTTCATTTGCACAAAGATATAATTAAAGTAATCTTTTTTAGTTAATTAATTAATAATTTTGCAAATATGGAAACACAACGACAACTCAAAGTATCGCGGCTTATACAAAAGGACATCAGCGGAATATTTCAACTTGAAGGCAGAAATCTGTTTGGCGGAGCAATGGTAACAGTTACAAATGTACGTGTAACCCGCGATTTGTCACTTGCAAGAATATA
>CBDUSJ010000011.1:0-17558 GCA_965369845.1 uncultured bacterium
GCCTTTAGCCTTTTTACTTTAGCCTTTAGCCTTTTTACTTTAGCCTTTAGCCTTTATACCCTTATGTTTTTAGTGTAGTTCGGGATTTTTCCTGATCTTTTTAAATCGAAGTTTTATTACGCCAATTGCTGCTTCTTTAAAAATACCCTGGTTCATCTTGGATACGCCTTCTGTACGGTCGGTAAAAATTATCGGGACTTCAACAATATTAAATCCTAACTTGCTTGCCGTATATTTCATTTCTATCTGGAAAGCATATCCAACAAACTTAATTTTATCGAGCCGGATTGTTTCAAGCACTTTTCTTGTATAACAAACAAAGCCTGCGGTAGAATCTGCTATTTTCAAGCCGGTAACAATTTTTACGTATTTTGATGCAAAATATGACAATAACACCCTGCTCATAGGCCAGTTAACCACATTAACACCTTTTATATAACGTGAGCCTATGGCAACATCAGCACCATTTTTACAGGCATCATAAAGTCGTAAAAGATCATCGGGGTTATGTGAAAAATCAGCGTCCATTTCGCACACATACTGGTAATCCCTTTTCAATGCCCATCGAAAACCATGAATATAAGCTGTGCCAAGCCCTAATTTTCCTTTTCGTTCTTCGATGAACAATCGGTCGGGAAATTCTTTAAGAAGCCGCTTAACAATATCCGCAGTTCCATCCGGTGAATTGTCCTCGATTATCAGGATATCAAATTCTTTTTCGAGTGAAAACACTTTCCTGATAATCTTTTCTATATTTTCCTTTTCGTTGTAAGTTGGTATTATTACTAATCTTTCCGACACGTTATTAAATTATTAGCTAACAAATTTTAATTAATTATATTAAACCTTTAAATTAAGTCTTTTGATACTGACACTGTTGAATCGACGTTGAAATGTACATTAAACTCAAGTTTTTTAAATACAGCTATCATAGCTTTATTATCTTTGGTAGTTTCGGCAACCATACGTTTCAGATTGTTGTTCTTTGCAATTTCGAGGCAGTATTTTGTAAGGATACTGCCAAGTTCTTTTTTTTGCCATAAATCTGTAATCAGGACGGCATATTCCACAGTTTCAAGATCGGGATCTGAAATAAGACGTCCGACACCAATAAGTTTTTTTCTTCCTTCTTTTTCTATCTCTGCAACTATCCCCACTTCACGAGCATAATCGATAAAACAAAATTGTGTTGCAACTTCATGGGAGTCGTAATGAAAATTATATCTGAATCTGGAATAAATTGATTCTTTGGAACAGCTTCCCAAAAGTTCGAGCCATAATGGTTCGTCTTCAGGTTTTATAGGTCTAAGAAGCACATCTGTTCCATCGTTGAGTTTAGTGTGTTTAATAAGTCGTTCGGGATATGGGCGAAGTATAAGATGGGAATATGGCTCAATCTGTTTGCCGAGAGTATCTTCATCCAGAACAACACGGGCATCAAGCGCTATAACATCACTACTTGTAACGATAATCGGATTAATATCGAGTTCTTTTATTTCGGGATAATCGGCGGCAAGATAAGACAGCCTTATCATAACCTCAACAAGTTTTTGAATATTCTTTGGAGAACCGCCCCTGTAACCTTTGAGCAGAGGGTATATTTTTAGCGATTCGATCATGTGGCTTGCAAGACTTTCGTTAAGTGGCGGAAATTCAAGTCTTCTGTCATGAAATAATTCAGCGCTGGTGCCACCCATACCTATAAGTATCACTGTGCCAAAGACCGGGTCTTTTTTAATTCCGAGAATAAGTTCCACAGCGTCTCTTGTATCAAACATTTTCTGAACTGTAATTCCGTCAATCTGGGCGTAGGGTTCTTTTTTCGAAATTGTTTCCAGCATATTTTTGAAGATGGCTTTCAGCATCTCTGAATTTTTGACGTTCAGAACAACGCCACCTATGTCGCTCTTGTGGGTTATATCGGGCGAGGATATTTTCAAAACAACGGGATATCCGATCTCTTCCGCTTTTTCAACTGCTTCTTCGGGAGTGGTTGTAAGTACCGGCTTGGTTGTATCAATACCGTAAGATTTTATCAGCGCTTTTGAAGCATCTTCGGATAAAATTTCTTGATGAGGGAATACATCTTTAAGAAAATGTTCTCTCAATTTTTTTCTGTCATATTGGAATGAAACCGGAATATCTTTTGGAGTTTCAAAAAGAGCATCAAGGTTTTTAGAATATTCTGAAAGTGTCATAAATGCTCTGATGGCTTGTTCCGGTGTTTTGAATGCTGCTATCCCGGCATTGTTAAATATCCTTATTCCTTCACGCATGCTTGCACCGCCGAGCCATGCAGCCATTATTGGTTTTGAAGTATCTTCGGATATTTTTACGACTGCTTTAGCAGTTTCAGTTGGATGAGTCATTGCTTGTGGAGTAAGAATAACCAGTACAGCGTCAACACCCGGATCGCTGAGCACTATTTCTGTTGCAGTGGCAAATCTTTCGGGAGTGGCATCGCCAAGCACGTCGATAGGGTTGCCGTGCGACCAGAAAGACGGAAGATAATCATCCAGCTCTTTCATGGTTTCTTCCGAAAGGCTACACAGTTTTCCGTTATACGCTATAAGACTGTCGGTAGCCATAACACCGGGGCCTCCGGCATTGGTTACGATTGCAATATGCGATCCTTTGGGTATCCTTTTTCGGCCGATAAGGTCGGTAAAGTCAAAAATATTACCTATATTGAATACTCTGGCAATACCAGCGCGGCGGAAGATCGCATCATAAATTGCATCTTCGGATGCCATGGCACCTGTATGTGATGCCGCAGCTTTTGCAGATTCAGGGAAACGCCCGGCTTTATAAACGATGATCGGTTTTTTACGCGCAAAGGCCCGTGCGGCGATCATAAATTCATGCGCCCACGATATAGATTCGATATACAGAACTATCGACCGTGTATTTGGATCTTGTCCAAAATAATCGATCAAATCACCAAATCCTACATCCATCGTATTCCCGATAGAAACAAAATAAGAAAATCCTACATTTTCTTCCAATGCCCAGTCGAGAACGGAAGTACAGAGAGCTCCCGACTGAGAAATAAATGCTACATTACCCTGTTTAGGTGTGCCTGATGCAAAGCTGATATTCATATTGAGCCCGGGAACAATTACTCCAAGACAATTAGGGCCAATTACTCTCATATCATATTTTGCGACAATATCTTTAACCTTTTCTTCCAGTTTTCTACCCTTTTCCCCGATTTCCTTAAAACCGGCAGACATAATAATAACGCCTTTTATACCGGCTTCTCCACACTCTTCAACTAATTTGGGGACAATTTCGGACGAAGTTGTTATCACGGCTAAATCAGGTGTTTTGGGAAGGCTTTTAACATTTGGGTAACATGGAATGCCGAGAACTGCTTCATGTTTTGGGTTTACCGGATAAACAACCCCGCGAAATCCACCCCCTACCAGGTTTCTGAGCGTAATGCCGCCCACACTGTTCGGATTGGCCGGAACACCTATCAAGGCAATTCTTTGCGGCCTGAAAATATGACGTAATTTACGAATTCCCATTTTATAAAGATTTTATAATGAATAATATAATTTTTTTCGGAAAATTACTTTGTTACTTATTTCACAAAAGTAGAAAACTTATTTTGATAGAATTTTAAGGTAGTGGATTTTATTATTATTTTAACTATTTCTAAATAGCTTTGATTTATTTTTTGTATTAACATCCATCGGGCAAAAACTAAAATCCTTATGGCGTGTGGATTAATTAATTGTCTAAACTTCTTAAAAATTGTTTTACGAATGTATGTTAATTTAATCAAAGATTATTCGTCTTCTTATTTCAAAATCCGGTTTAATATTCTTTAAAAGGATTAAGAATTAATAAACCATTAATTTTATCGAAATCTTTTTCGTTTCGTGTAACTAAGATTAGTTTCTTTGTTATCGCAGTTGCAGCAATAATAGCATCGCCGAGTTTTGTGTTTCGTTTTTGTTTTATCTTAATAATTGTCTCGATCATTCTATCTGATAAAGCTATTACTTTTGCTTTATTTATAAATTCTTTTGCTCGTTTATACTTTTGCGTATCAAGATATTTTTTAAATCCAAGAAATTCTATCTTAGAAATTACTGATATGTTAAACGACTTTTCGAATACCCTAATAGTGTCTGATTTTTGTCTATCAGTCATTTTTCCGTCAAAGAAATGAATAAGAATATTGGTATCAATCAGATAATTTTCTATCCCATTCATTTCTCATCTCGTTTAAGTGGGTTTTAATTGTATTACTTCCTAAATTGCTAATTCCAAAATATTTTTTAAAGTCAATATTATTTCGAACTATGGAATTTCCTTTCCGTGTTTTTAATTTTTTGTTGTAAAGTTCAGATATTGAAAGTTTTTCTGCCGGAAAAAGTTGGAGAAATGTTTTTACTTTTTCGTAAATGTTTTCATTAATATACAATGTTAATGTTTTCATAAAAATTAATTTTCACAAAAATAAAACTTATGTAAATAATAAGCAAAATATTCTTTCTTTTACGAATATATGTTAATTTAATCAAAGATTATTCATTTTCTTCTTTCAAAATCCGGTTTAATATTCTTGTTGATATTCTGAATTTCATATTGTGTAGTTGAATAAGAAATGGTTTTATCTCACTAATATGACCTTGTTTTTTAGCAATACGTAATATTCCAATTACTCCAATTGTATTTAATGAAAATGTTTCAGCAAGCTTTCGAGCAGTAATTTCATCAATAACTGCAAAATCGGCATCCAATTCATTCCCGGCAACAATTACTTCTAATTCACCTTTATGCAATTTGCCAATAAGTTTGTTTACTAAATCACTATCTTTTATTTTGTATATTGAAATCTTGTTCTGTTCAACAGCTATATTAAGTTCTTTTTTTCCGTAATTGTTTATTGATTTAACTGCATTTATCTCGTTGTAAACAGCTTGTGGCACATGTATAATATCAAAAACTTTCCACAACAAATCAAAATTATTTATCATTGAAAGTGCAATTATCGGACTTGAATTAACAACGGCTTTAATCATTCTCAGAAAGAAATAAATATTTTTTTATAGCTTCATTATCCAAATCAAAACCTTCTATATCATAATTATGCCAATAAATGTTTTTGTTTATTAACATATTTACAAAATCCGTAATGCTCATATCTGCCAATTGTGAAGCTCTTTCCAATGATATGGTTTTTGTCATGAACAAGCCTATTGATAATGAGATTTTAATCTTATCACTAATTGAATTTCCTATATCGGTTTTTTGCAGAAAAGGAATATATTGATTAAGTATTTCAGTTTTTAATGTTATGTTTTCCATATCATAAAAATTAATTTTTACAAATGTAATATTTATCTTTATAATTAGGAAATAAAAAAACGCCCGCTTATTTTTTGGCGGGCGTTTGTTGTTATTAGCTTATAGAATTTTGTTTTAAGCTTTTTTTGGCGTCTTCAGGATAATAGTAATTATTGCGCCAACAATACAAGCTATGCCTGCAATAATAAATGGCGTTATCCATGCTTTAGGGTCTGAAGCGTCTTTTGCGGCGTCTTTAAAAATTCCGGCAATTTGCGGCCCGACAATTCCAGCTATTCCATACGCAAAGAAAACCAGGCCGTAGTTTCTACCGACAGATTTATTTCCGAAGAAATCGGCAGTTGCAGCCGGGAATAAAGCAAAATTACCCCCAAAGTTAAAACCGATTATTGCTGCCGCTATAATTAATCCGGCTGCCGTTGCTCCGAGTTTAAACAGGAAAAGCATAATAATTCCCTGAAATAAGCACATTAAGAAAATTGAAATTTTTCTTCCAATCTTATCGGAAACAGTTCCCCAGATAATTCGTCCAAGCCCGTTTAGTATAGCGTAAACCGCCATTGCAGTTCCGGCAGTAACGCTTGCCCAATCTCTAATGCTTGTAAAATTAGAAAACTCAGGAGAATTTTCCGGAGGTGGTACCAAACTACCAAGTTTACTGAACGTTAAGGCGTCGATGCCAAACAATTTGATACAATAAATTACCATTAAACCGGCCAGCGCCGAAAAGATAAAAGTTATAAATATTGCGTAAAATTGAGGAGTTTTAAGCATTTCTCCGGATTTAAAATTTATTAAACCGGTGGCTTTTTTAGCAGTATCTGTAGGTGGTGTGTATCCTTTTGGCAGCCAGCCTTCCGGAGGGTCTTTCATCACTAAACTTCCTAAGAAAACCATAACAGCAAAAATTATTCCGTAAAGAATAAAAACGCTTCTAACGCCATCAAATCCAGCAATGGATAAATTATCCAATAATCCTCCTCCCCATGCTCCGGCCCATTTTACCCAAATAGTAGCGCCGAACCCGAATCCGGCTACAGCAAGTCCTGTAAGCATACCTTTTTTATCGGGAAACCATTTAACTCCAACGGCAATTGGCACCACATAAGCCAAGCCAATACCCGAACCGCCTATAATTCCAACAAAGATTAATTGTGAAACAAAACTGTTTCCAAAAAAACCCGCTAAAATATATCCGGCGCCTAAAACCAGGCCACCGGCTAAAGCAAGTTTCTGAGGTCCAAAAGTTGTTAATTTTCTTCCTGCCCAAATCATTACAAGGGCAAAGCAGAATAATCCTGCAGAGAAAATCCAGGCTGCTTCACCGGCAGAAAATTGATAAACCCCTTCAGGGTTTGTTAATTGTGGCGTAAAAACCGACCAGGCATAAATTGCTCCAAGAGCTAATTGTATTAAAATAGCGCCAACAACAACCAGCCAACGGTTCATAACTTTTTTATCTTTCATGATTATAAATTAACGTTTTACTTCAACTTTAGCGCCTGCAATGATATCTTCTACAACGCCCGGATCGAGCAGTGTTGATGTATCTCCAAGATTTGAAGCATCGCCTTCGCCAATTTTACGCAGGATTCTTCTCATGATTTTTCCCGAACGTGTTTTTGGCAATCCGCTCACAAGCTGGATCATATCAGGTTTTGCAATAGGCCCGATGAATTTTGTTACTGTAGCGCGAATTTCTTTTTCTATTGTCAGCATTTCATGGTCAGAAAGTTCATCACAAGTTACGTAAGCATAAATACCCGATCCTTTTATCGCGTGCGGATATCCGACTACAGCCGATTCGTTTACTTTCGGATGCTGGTTTATAGCGTCTTCAACTTCTGCAGTACCGATTCTGTGTCCGGAAACATTAATAACATCATCCACACGGCCCATGATACGGTAAAAACCTTCTTCATCACGTTTTGCGCCATCGCCGGTGAAATATAGTCCCCGGTATGTTGAGAAATATGTAAGACGGCATCTTTCATGATCGCCGTACAGTGTTCTGATCATGCCAGGCCACGGGAATTTGATACACAGAATGCCTTCCACTGAATTTCCCAAAAGTTCGTTACCTTCATTATCGACAAGAATTGGCTGTACTCCAGGCATCGGAAGAGTTGCAAATGATGGTTTGGTTGGAGTGATGCCTGCAAGCGGTGTAATCATAATGCCGCCGGTTTCGGTTTGCCACCAGGTATCAACAATAGGGCGTTTTCCTTTACCGATAAGATCGTGATACCACCTCCATGCTTCTTCGTTGATAGGTTCTCCAACAGTTCCGAGAACTTTCAGTGAACTCAGGTCTTTATCGGTAACAAATTCATTCCCTTGTGCCATCAGTGCGCGAATAGCGGTAGGAGCTGTGTAGAACTGATTTACTTTATACTTATCGACAACATCCCAAAATCTTCCTGCGTCGGGCCAGGTTGGAATGCCTTCGAACATTAACGATGTTGCTCCTGCAAGCAGCGGTCCGTAAACAATATACGAATGACCTGTAACCCACCCGATATCGGCAGTACACCAGAAAATGTCACCATCGTTATACTGGAAAACATTTTTAAAGGTGTATTCGGCGAAAATCATGTAACCTGCTGTTGTATGAACTACTCCTTTGGGTTTGCCTGTCGAGCCGGAAGTGTAAAGAATAAACAGGGTGTCTTCCGAGTCCATGGATTCCGATTTGTTTTCAGTACTTACACCTTCGATTATATCGTTCCACCAGATGTCTCTTCCTTCTTTAAAATCAATGTTTTCTCCGGTTCTTTTAAAAACAATCACATTATTAACTGTAGTGCATTTTTCGAGTGCATCGTCAACAATTGCCTTTAGTGAAATGCTTTTTGTTCCACGATAAGCGCCGTCAGATGTTATCACAAGATTGGTATCGCAATCGTTAATTCTGTCGGCAAGAGCATTGGCTGAAAAGCCTGCGAATACTATCGAATGGATAGCTCCGATCCTGGCACATGCCAACATAGCTATTGCAAGTTCAGGGATCATTGGAAGATAAATAGCAACCCTGTCGCCTTTTTTAATTCCAATATTTTTTAAAGCATTAGCAAACTGGCAAACTTTTTCGTACAATTCGCCATAAGTGTAAGTAACACTCTCTTCCTTTGGGTCGTTTGGTTCCCAGATAATCGCCGGCTGGTCTTTCCGAAGATAAAGATTTCTTTCGAAAATATTCTCCGTAATATTCAATTTACCATTGACAAACCATTTCACGTCAGGTTCTTTAAAATTCCATTCCAGCACCTTGTCCCATTTTTTGTGCCAGAAATAATCTTCTGCAATTTTTTCCCAGAATCCTTCCGGGTTGGCTACACTTTCCTGGTATTTTTGAAAATATTCTGCCAGGCTTGAAATTTTGTTAGTCATATTTTTTTCAATTTTTGATTAGAATAATTAAGTATTTATGTTAAAATATTATTTACTTTTAAAAAAATAATAAACCCCGAGCAACACTCTCAGATTACCTATTTCTTTCGAGTTTTCCACTTCGCCCTTGTTGTTGGCATTGCCGTAAGCAGCTACAGTATATTCAATTTCGGGAGCAATACGGAATTTTCCGGCATTGTACATAAACCTGCCTGATATGCGATACAAGTAATCAATATTCCACCCTCTTGAATAATATATGTTCGTGATTTCAGTATTTGCGCCAAGATTTTTGGAATATCCCAGAAACAACCCGACCTGCCAGTCTTTTCTGTTAGTATGTATATCTGCCCAGGTCGAATATGTATAGATGGGTGTATATTCTTGAAAACCTTTCAGATCATTAGTAATTTTTTCTACAGCATAACCACCAACCATCGTTAGATTATAAACATCCTGCCCAATTGTTTCTCCAATCTTAAACGTCATAAATGGGATTTTATACTTGGCATAAAATATTCCCGAAAAGCTGGGAGCTTTTTTGTCAGTTTTATAATTTTCATTTGTAACAAGCCTTGGTGTAAGCACTTTGAAATTACTTGAAACGCCAATAAGTAATTGTTGCCCGTTAACAAATTCCTGGTCATATTCAAAACGGAGGTTCAAAGCAGGAAATGCAGTATTTCGTAAGTATTTCGAGCTTGCCCCATCAGGTCCATAACTCACAAAATCTCTTTGAGAAAATGCCGTAGCCATAATCTTGAAATAACTAAACTGTTGGATTATCCTTATTTGCGGGTTTCTGGAGAATGGCGTAAAAGGAGCCCCTGTGTTGAATGATACTACTCCCGGGTAACATGATGTTGGAAACATAGGATGCCAGAACTGTCCTACCATTAATTCAGTGGAATTGTTAGAATATAACCACTTCAGTTTTACAAAAGCATGGCGCAGTCTGAAGCCGCTTACGTCCCCATTCGAGGTTCCGAAGAATTCTCCTTCAATAGCGCCTGATGTCTTTGCACCCAAGGCGTCCGGCCCTGTGATGTCTGCGCGACAACGAGTTTGGATAGAAAGAATGTTAAAATTTGATTTGTCGTTTATGTCCTTTCCATCCAAATCCAATTTTTCATTTTGTGGATAAAGAAGAAAATGGCCTTCGCGAACGGAAACGGTTTGTCTGGAATCCCAAAAGATATCCGTTTTTACAAACCCGCTAAATTTTATATCGAATTTCGGCTTTTCCTGGCCATACGCAATTGCGCTGCAAATAGCGGCAAATGTGATAATTAGTAATGATTTCCTCATAATTTATTTATTTAAAAAAAATTAATACTGTTAATCGTTTAACGAAAAAATCTTTGGCGGGCAAAAATAACATATTTTTCTTATCATCAAATTTGAATTATTCAAAATGCTCTTATAATACTTAAATTTGAAAATTTATAATTGTTATAAATAAACAAATCCTGTGGTGAAATAAATAATAATATCTTCTTCCCTTCAGACTTTTCTCACCCCGACAATTCATAATCAACTTCAGGTATCCGGTCGATCAACTTCAGAAATTCACCTGGATTTACCTTCACCTTTTCCGATTTCAGGTTGGTCTGTAATTTTTCATAAGGATCATAAACCAAGAACCTTAATGGACATTTTCCTTTATGTTTTTTAATATTTTCCTGAAGATTTGCAAGTAAATTGTCATCAAGATTATCTATTGCTATTTTAAGTTTTATAAGCTTTGTTCTTTTTTCTATAACTTCGGGCAGAAGCATTATGTCGTTAACTTTAATTTCATACTGGTCTTCCGAGCGATATCTTTTTTGAACTTTCCCTCTTATTAACAGAAAAAATCCCTCTGTCAGGAAATGTTTAAATTTAAGATAATCTTCCGAGAACAGGCTTATTTGAAAAGAATCGTCATAGTCTTCAAGAACCATGTAACCGTAAGGATTATTATTCTGAGTAGTTCGTTGTCCGGCGGCAACAACCATTCCTCCAAATGTTATCTGACGATTTTTAAAAGCCTTCAGGTTGTCTTTAAAATCGGATATTTTGTGTGAGCAAAAATTTTTCAATTCCAATTTATAATCATTGAGGGGATGCCCCGAAATATAAAAACCGGTTACATTTTTTTCATTTTTCAGTTGTTCAATATTCGACCAAGGCTGACACTGAGGCATTGATGGGTCGGGCATTTCAACTTCATCGAGATCGTCAAACAGAGAAAACTGTGCCGAGTTTTTTCTTTCCTGGTATTTAGAACCAAATTTCATAACCTTTTCCATGAAGATAGAATCATCGCTATTTTCACGGAAAAAAAACTGTGCCCTGTGGGTGTTTTCAAACGAATCAAATGCTCCTGCCATTGCCAGCGCTTCAAAACTCCGTTTATTTACGATACGCATGTTGATGCGTTTTGAAAAGTTGAAAATGCTATTGAAAATTCCGTTTTTGATTCTTTCTTCAATAATTGTTGCCGCAGCCAATTCGCCAAGTCCTTTGATAGCCGCCATGCCAAACCTTATCTCACCATTTTTATTGACGATAAAAAATAAATCCGATTCGTTCACATCAGGTTTCAATACTTTGAGTCCTGTTCGTTTTGCATCATCTATGAAAAAGGTGATTTTTGAAATATCGTTAAGGTTTCGGCTCAGAACCGCAGCTATAAATTCGGCTGGAAAATGTGCTTTGAGATATGCCATTCGATACGAAACATAAGCATAACAAGCTGAGTGAGATTTATTGAACCCGTATCTTGTAAATTTTCCCCAGTCTTTCCAAATCTTTTCTATCTTCCAACTTTTATGCATATTTTTTTTTGCGCCATCAAAAAATTTGGGTTTCAGATCGTCAATGATCTCTTTCTTCTTTTTCCCCATACCTTTACGAAGCGAGTCTGCCTGGCCTTTAGTAAAATTTGCAAGTTTTTGAGAAAGAAGCATTACCTGTTCCTGGTAAACCGTAATGCCATAAGTTTCCTTCAGAATTTCTTCCATCTCAGGGATATCGTATTCAATTTTTTCCTTACCGTGTTTTCTTCTGATGTAGCTTGGACTATCTTCCATAGGCCCGGGCCGGTAAAGAGCATTCATAGCTATCAGGTCTTCAAAACGGTTTGGCTTGAGTTCACGGAGGTTATTTTTCATTCCGTCGGATTCGAACTGGAAAATACCTGTTGTGTCGCCGCGACTAAACAGCTTAAAGGTATCTTCATCATCAAAAGGAATATCGTCAATATCTATATTTTTCCCTTTGGATTTCTTTATATTTTCAATTGTATCCTTGATAATCGAAAGGGTTTTCAAACCTAATAAATCCATTTTCAGCATACCGACATTTTCAATATGCGCTCCCTCAAATTGGGTTATCAGAAGCTCGGAATCTTTCGATGTGCTCAGAGGAATATGATCGATGAGGTCTTCTTTGCCAATGATAATGCCACAAGCATGAGTTCCGATATTTCTAACGGTTCCTTCCAGTTTTTCGGCGCTCGCCAGAGTATTTTCTATCAGAGGATTTTTTGATTTCTTTTCGTTGATAAGTTCAGGAACGGCTTTATATGCCGTTTTAAATGTTGTTCCGGGCGTTCCCGGAACCAGTTTTGCCAACCGGTTTGCTTCCTGTAGAGGAAGTTGCTTAACCCGCGCAATATCACGAATTGCCATTTTAGGAGCCATTTTACCAAAAGTGATGATATGAGCAACACGGCCTGCGCCATATTTATCGACTATCCATTTCAACACTTTTTCGCGGCCGTCTTCATCGAAGTCTATGTCGATATCAGGAAGTGAAATACGGTCGGGATTGAGGAATCTTTCAAAAAGAAGGTCGAATTTTAATGGGTCGATATCCGTTATTTTCAAACAGTACGCAACCACTGAACCGGCAGCCGAGCCACGTCCCGGCCCTACCCAAACGCCCATCTTACGCGCTTCATTTAAAAAATCCTGTACAATAAGAAAGTATCCCGGATACCCCATTTTTTTGATAACGGAAAGCTCGAAGTTTATCCTTTCTTTTAAAGCATCTGTTATTTCGGGATAGCGATTTTTTGCTCCCCCGAAAGTCAGATATCGCAGGTAGTCGTCAGGATCGGCATATTTTTCAGGAATCGGAAAATGGGGCATAAGAGGCTCGCGGTTGAGCGAATATGTTTCGACCTTTTCTACAATTTCCGGAATATTTGTTATTGCCTCAGGAATGTCATAAAACAGATTTTGCATTTCCTCAGCCGACTTAAAATAAAATTCATTATTAGGGAACCCAAATCTTTTATCTCTTCCAAATCCGATTGGCGTCGATTGATATTCGCCATTCTGAATGCAAAGAAGACTATCATGAAGGTCGGAATCTTCCTTTTCGATATAATAAACATTGTTGGCAGCAAATACTTTAACGTTGTACTTTTTTGAGAATTCGAGCAAGACTTTATTTACCCGGTTTTCTTCCTCAAGTTCGTGCCTGTTAAGCTGGATATAGAAATCGTCGCCAAATTGTTCGTGCCACCATTTAAAAACTTCTTCGGCCTGGTGGTTGCCGATGTTCAGTATCAAGTCGCAAATTTCTGATTTCAGGCCGCCGGTGGTTGCTATCAAACCTTCTTTGTGTTCAACAAGTATTTCTTTATCAATTCTGGGATACAATCCGTAGCTTCCTTCGATGTAAGCAAGCGAACTCAGTTTTGACAGATTTCTGTAACCCTGAAGGTTTTTTGCCAGCAGCACCTGGTAGTATCGCCTGTCAGGATTATCTTTGGTGAACTTTTGTTTCTTCCGGTCTTTAACAAGGTAATACTCGCAACCGACAATAGGTTTGATGTTGTTTTTTTTGGCAGCATTAATAAAGGCATAGGCGCCGAATAAATTGCCCCTATCGGTAAGCGCCAGCGCCGGCATTTTCAATTTTGCCGCTTTTGCAGTCAGCGCTTCAACAGAAGGTTGCGCTTGTAATACTGAATAATATGAATGAGTGTGAAGATGCGAGAATGTGTAGTCTTTAACATGGCTTTTATCATCTGTGTCAGGTTCAGTTTTACCGATATCCCGAATATCTTTTTTATTATCAAAATGCGACTCAACCTCGATTTCCGCAGGTTCAACAGGATCAGGATGTAATTTTTTGAAATTATCAATTATTTCCTTTTTCAGCTTTAACTGTTTTTCGCCGATAAGCCCGATTCGGAGAAGCTCAAGAAAACATCTCGCAGTTGCAACAACATCGGCAGAAGCGTTGTGTGCTTCTTCAAAATCTTTACCGAATAATTTTAGATGTAGTTCTGTTAGTTTAGGATATTTGTATTTACCGCCGCGCCCTCCGGGCAATGCACAAAAATTGGTAGCTTCACGCATTATATCAACGACTTTTTTATCCGAAAGAATATTCTCAAAATCATTACGCAAAAATTCGGAGCCGGCAATATTTATATCGAATTCAATATTATGGCCGATGATAAATTCTGAATCGCTTACTGCTTTGGCAAATTCCGATAGGACAAAATGAAGGCCTTCACCTTTTTCCAAAGCCATTTCGGTGGAAATGCCGTGTAATTTTTCTGCGTTGTAAGGAATAGTGAATCCTTCCGGCTTTACGATAAAGTTTTTGGCATCGATCAGTTGTCCGTCAAAATCATGAATTTGCCAGGCAATTTGAACCATTCTCGGCCAGTTGTCGAAATCGGTTAGCGGAGCCTTGTAATCGCGTGGCAAGCCGGTAGTTTCAGTATCGAATATAAGGAACATAATTTACTTGAATTATTCAGGAAATAATTAAAAATATAGGGGAACAAAAATAGTAATAATGAAAAAGGGGATTTTATTTGTTGATAAGTTTTGATGTTTATCTTCAAAATATTTACGTACCAGTTCACAGAACACTGAAATTGGAAATCCATCCACCCGTACGGGCAGACAAGTTTGGGAATTGGAAAAAATGAAAAGAGTTTACGAAGTTGAATGAGTTTACCCTGTTGGATGTTTATATTTAGGTGATAGGTCATTATTTGAAGTTATTATCATACGGGGTTAATCAACAGCACAAAAATATGATAATACAAATTTCTAATTTCTAAACTTGTCCGTATGGATGAATTTCTAATTTCATTTAATAATTATACTCCTGTGCGTCAATATTTAATCTTCGTGGATGTTTCATTTCCATGTAATTATTTGGTAAAAGTTATACATTAATAGCTATACGTCATTAGGATACAGGATTTTTCAAATAGCGTTAATCACAACAAAATTAAAAAAATTAACACATTCACAAAAAACAATAATAATTTTGTATCTTTAACGACCCCGTAGTTCAATTGTATATAGAATGTCAGATTCCGGTTCTGAAGGTTATGGGTTCGAGTGCCGCCGGGGTCACTTTTAAAAATATTTTTCGCCTAAAAACCAGTTCATGAGCCATTTCAAACATTATGGTTTAAATCAAAAAAAATGGCATAACTAAAATTATTATGGAATAAGATTAATATTTCCAAAAACAAAAAGACATTTATTATAAACAGTAAAAATTGATAAAACGCATCTTTTGTAATGTTTAACATCTTATTTTAGAAAATCTATAAAGTTCATTTTTTTCTCAAAATTTTTCAATAAAAATATTTCTTTAGCCTAATAATTTCTTTTAATGGTCTAAACTTTACCGGGGAACTAAGTCAGGAATAATGCTTACACTTGGTTTCCTATTGCAAAACAAGTTTCATGGTAACATCAGTCACGGAGTTAAAAATATGAACAAAATATATTCCTGATTTGATATCGGAAGGAAGTCGAATGAGTTGGATATTTTGAAACTGAGTTTTTTTGAAAACTATTTGAGACTGCATATTCATAATCTCCAAATAAAAGGGAGCAGTATCTTTGGAAGAAGATATTGAAAAACATCCTGATGATGGATTGGGTGTCAACTTCAATGAAGCAACTTTAATATCATCCGGTAAGGAAACATTAACATCTTCGTGTATGGTCCAAATACAATCAACAGGAATTTGATATGATTTAAAAAGAAGCGTTATTCCACTAGGCCATTCCACCAGCAAACTGTCCACAACTGTTGATTCACCTAACCCAAAATGTAATCTCAAGCTATTAGCATCTAATCTGCCTTGTCCGGCATGAATCCATCTTTTCATCTGTTGCCCCGCATTCCAAAGAGTAACCGAAGCCCCCACCGCGCTATTATTACTCTCCACACCTATTAGTATTATTTCTAAAAAATGTCCCGGACAATTCTGGTTTTCCCACAATACATATTTATCAATATGGCCTGCAGCAAATAAATCCAAATCGCCATCATTGTCAAAATCAGCCCAGCCAACACCAAAATAATCGCCTAACCATTCTCCCGAAATACCCATATCGGGGCCTACTTCAACAAAGTTATTTCCATTTTCGTTTTTTAAAAGGGTATTGCTATAAAAATAAAAATCATGATGAGAAGAAAAAATGTCCAACCAACCGTCGTTGTTGAAATCTGACCATGAGGTAGTACGGGTATCCTGATAACCGGTAGCCGAAACCTGAGCTGCCACATCGGTAAAAGTACCATCACCGTTATTATGAAAAAGCTTGCATAATGAGTAAGAAGAGTAACTCCCCACATATATATCAATAAAACCATCGTTATTATAGTCGCCACAACTCAAGCCATGACCTGCATAAGGATATGACAAGCCCGCCTCGATGGTTGTATTTTGAAAAGTTCCATCACCTATGTTTTTAAACAAATAATTTTGTGTGTCGCTATAAGTACTCAGATAAATATCCTGAAATCCGTCCTGATTATAATCCAAAGCAACAGCGGCAAAAATATCACTGCAATTTCCAATATTCACAGCCTGAAATAATGTCCCATCCTGATTATAAAATATAGTACAGGTTTCATTGGATGTGCTTAACAAATCGATCCAACCATCATTATCAAAATCTGCTGCTAATCTTACTCCTTCGTTTACACCGCTGTTATTCATCAGGCTGAAAGTTTCATCGCCATTGTTGATGTAGATTTTTTGAGAACCGGAGCGGGGACGTAATGCCAGATCTACCCATTCATCACCATTAACGTCAACGAACAATATTTTTTCTCCGCTATTTCCGGCAAGTCCCGATGAGGATGTTATATTCTGAAAAGAACCACCATTATTTTTATATAACCAGAATCCACTTCCATCCTGATTGCTAAAAGCCAAATCCTGAAAACCATCATTGTTAATATCACCCCATCCAACAGCATGGCCAAGGCCGTTTTGACCGGAAATCCCAAACTGTAAAGTAACATCAACAAACTGATGCTGAGCAAATGCGTGAGTTAAAAGTCCTAACAAGATCGAAATAAAAAGTAGTTTTTTCATACGTTTGAATTTTTTATATTTCCTTTTTGATTAATGCCTTAATTAACGCGAACGTTTGGTTTAATGCGTTTTATATTTTATTGAACGAGACCCTATCGGGCATAGCCGTCAAACGAAAATTGTAAGTATGCTAAAGTATATTAATAATCAACCATTATTATCGTTTTTCACCAAACCAAAGTTTGGTATTATTCTAATTAAGACAGCACCTTATTTCAATATAGTGATTTGATTAACAATTCATTACAAACCATTTGACTTTAGTCAAACTCTATTAGCTTGACGACCATGCCCTATCGGATGGCTAATGTAGAAAAAATGTATAAACTTGAGGTGTTAATTAATTAATTTTAGTATCATGAAAAAAAGAGTTTTTACAATCCTGGTTTTTGAAAAAGGCAGCCTTTTATGCCATGACTTCGAAAAAACGTAGCAGGCGGTCCAACAAACAGCAAGATTAATTCGGCAGGTGGCGAATAAT
>CBDUSJ010000012.1:0-17482 GCA_965369845.1 uncultured bacterium
CTTCATTCTTTATTCGATGTTCGATATTCATTATTATTGGTGTCATTGATATTTCATATTACGTCAGGAAATCTGAGGTTATGGCTTTTTGGGTGTAGTTCCGTTATTGCATTTCCCGGATTATATGTACTTTTAATAAATCATTTATATAATCAAAACACAAAACAATTAATATGTCGGTGGATTTACATCATCTTCATCAAAATAAATATTAGCGTTTGTGATTAATTCTGCCTCTTTTAATTCACTAATAAGGGCAGAACTTTTCTTTTCATTTTTTAATGAAATATGATAAAAGGTTTCCATCAGGTTGTCTGAACCTACATTTTTAATATTTACCAGTTTTAGCTTACGGCAGTGCTTTTTAAGAATTTTTTCGATGAGCAATTCATTTTTTTCATCGGCGTAATAAGACATTTGCAGAAGAAATTCACGCTTCCTTGGATTGCCGAAGTTGAAAGTTACAAGCAGAATTATTACGAGGCTTATAATCAGAGTGCCAACAATGGCAATTGTATAAAGGCCGACACCTGCAGCCATTCCAATACTTAAAGCGAAAAAAATAAATACAATATCCTGAACATCTCTTACTGCGGTTCTAAACCTGATAATCGACATTGCACCGACCAAACCAAAAGCTCGTGCAAGATTATTCCCGATAACAAGAATTACTATTGAAGTTATCATCGAAAGAATAATAAGAGAGTTAACAAATGTTATGGAATAACTCGGACCTTTGTATGTATGACGATAAACCATAGAGATTATTAATCCGCAGATAAGGGAAACAATAAGATTTCCGATAACATTAAATACCGTTACCGGAAAAAGGTCAATATTTTGAAATTCTTCGAACATAATTATTTTACTGTAATTTTTTTAAACAACATGGTTCTTGCAAAAGTGTTTGGCAAATTTTTTCTATTAACAATATTTTGAGTGTCTATCGAAATAACATATTTTGAGGCAGGCCCTCTTCTAAGGCTTAACATCCCGACAATAGGTTTCATCCATGAAGGGTAGTAATCGTTGAATTTTACCTCAAGGATAAAGTGGTCTTTTACAGAACTTCTTGCGCGATCTTCAGAATAAAGTTCGTCTATCGACGGAAAAGCAATACTTCTGAGGTTTTTATCAAAGGTTATCCTGATAGTTTTGTTGAACGAACCAAGAAAAGCTTCGCGTTCGTAAATAACCAAAATGACAGGCCGTAGCTTGCGATTATGATAGTGATAAAAAAACCTTTTTGAATTATCGAGACCCTGTGGAAATTTAGAATTATTTTGAATGTATGGCTCAAGCTCAAATTCCCGAAATATTCGGCAGGCATCGCCATAGGTAGAATAAGCCCGGTTTTTTACAATAGGAATTTCATATTTTCTCTTTATCTCGAAAACGACATTATTGTCTTCATCTTCTTCATTATTATATCCTCTTAACCTGAATTTTTTACGGTGTTTTATTCCTTCAACTTTTTCAAAATAATAATCGAAAGAAGGTGTGTCGAAATAAATGCTGCGTACGGTATATTGCTTGTCCTCTCTTTGTTCGGTATATTTATCAAGTTCCACAAAAGGACTGATCATTTTGCGCAGCAGATTAATTTTACTGCTATGAACAAAATATTTATACTCGTAACGCATCGTTTTTTTTACCTTATAAATATGTTTAATGTTCTTTTAGAATACTCCCACAGAGTAATTGTATCACATATAAATTTACACTGAACCGTTAGTCCCGGAAATATAAGATCAGACGGATTGTCAATCTGAGCCATAGTAAAAACAATTTGCCGGGAATCAATGATATCGACATTATTGCTTATCTCAAAAATGTGAGCAGTTACCATCGTCTCAGTGGATGGTACTCTAAATTCCACATTCGTATTGAAATTCATATACGGCCGATGGTTGAACTTTACCAGTGCATAAAGCAAATAGTCGGATGTATCGGTTATACATAAAAACTCTTCCGGGTTATATGAATAAAGATCAATAACCACCTTTCCGGAGAAAGGGGAAGTAAGAACATATTTGCTTTCTAAGTATTTATAAAAAGCTAATTCTTTCTTGTAAGAATTTATCTTTTCCCGGATGAGCCTGATCTCTTCAGGTTTTTCACCTGTTTTTGCCGACTCATATTCGCTACGCGCTATATTTACATTGGTGAAAGCATTGTTATATTCGGTCTCGAAATTATCGAATTCATTTGGAGGGATCACACTGTCCTGAAATAATATCAGCGCTCTTTCATAGTTTTTCATGCACAGCCCATATTGCTGTTTAGACAACTGCAAACGTTGCAACAGACTCTCAACAACAGAAGCTTTTTCCCCTGTCCGGCTGCTTATTAATTGAGCTTCTTCAACAAGAATAAGATTATCAAATTTCTGAATTTTTTCTTCAACAAACATAGAACGTATATACCCAAAAGTATCGTTTTGCTGAATAAAAGTATTGTTTTTAAAAACAGGAAGTAAAGATAAGCTGGCAATATCGCCTCGCTCAAACTTGTAATTGGTTATGTTTTTGATAAGGCCGGTTTTGAAATTTTTTAACTCTCCAACAAAATTTCCATCCTGATCGGATTTTATACACCACTTTTTTACAGGATATACAATTGCTGTAGCTCTGAAAGCATAAGGAATTCTGAATGGTAAAAAGAAAACCCCGATAACTAAAAGCAGAACTATGAGCGATAGATATTTTTTGTATCTTAACTTCATTTATAACAAATTTCAAAAAATAATCATCCGAAAAGCATCAAATATTTTCTTTCTGACAATTACATAAAAACAAATATTCCAGGTAACAAGTTTATAAACGGTAAGAAATCCACTTTCATCCATCTCCCCTGAAAATCTTTTTCGCAACAAAAATATACATTTTAAATGTTTTGAGTGTTAATATTCATTTAAAAAAAACAGTAATGTTTTCACTGTTTAGCCGGCAAGTTCTTCACTTCGTTTTTTATAAACACGGTCGGATATCAGTATGCTTATTTCGTAAAGCCCTAAAAGAGGAAAAGCTACCAGCAACTGGCTGAACACATCGGCGGGAGTTATTATGGCTGAAATTATCAAAACAATAACTATCATATATTTTCGGTTCTTTCGCATAAATGAAGGTGTAACTATTCCGACTTTCGTGAAAAAATACACAAATATCGGCATTTCGAAAACCAGGCCCACAGAAAGAGATAATGAAACAACAGTACCGATATATGAACCGAGAGAAATATAATTATGAACACTTTCACTTACATTATACATTCCCAAAAACATAACGGCAAGCGGAACTACTAAAAAATAACTGAATAATACCCCGATTATAAATAAGAGCGAACTATAAAAAACGGCCCCTCCTGAATATTTCATTTCTCTCTGGTAGAGCGCCGGTTTAACAAAACGCCAAATTTCCCAAATTATATAAGGAACTGCAATAATAAAACCGGCGACTATTGAAATATAAAGATGAGTAATAAACTGCCCGGCCATTTTAATATTAATTATCTGGAGATTAAAATTTTCGACACAAAGGGCGTCTGTCGAGAGCAATTTGCCAAGTTTGCAGAGAAGCCGGTTTGTAATAAATTCAGAGGATTTCGGCGCCAGGATGATCTTATTAAAAATTATATTCTTATTCAGGAAAGCCACTACTGCAAGCACCACCACTGATGCGATCGACCTTACCAGGTGCCAGCGGAGCGCTTCAAGATGTTCCCAGAAAGTCATTTCTTCTTTTTCACCTTTTTTTTGCTCCTCGGTATTTTCTTTTTCCGGCATTCTGAATTTTTTTTAAAACACAAACATACTCAAATAAAATCACCCGGCCGGTTCGTAATCAATTTGCTTTTTCTGCAGGTTGATGCTTTTAACTCTTATTCTTATCGTGTCGCCAAGCCCATAAATCTGACCGTGCCGTTGACCAATCACCCGGTAATTTTCTTCATCCAAATAATAAAAATCATCTTTCAGGTTGGCCAAACGTATCATGCCCTCGCATTTATTTCCGAGAATTTCAACGAAAATACCGTACTTACTGACCCCGGAAATCAACCCGTCGAATTCATGTCCTATTTTATCCGACAGATATTCTGCCTGTTTGTATTTAACCGATGCCCTTTCAGCATCTTCCGCTTTTCGTTCCATCTCGGAGCAGTGTTCACATTTTGTTTCATATTCCTCTGCGCTCACCGATGGTTTTTTATCAAGATACCTTTCGAGGAGGCGGTGAACTATCAGGTCGGGATAGCGCCGGATGGGGGAAGTAAAATGGGAATAATATGGAAATGACAGCCCGTAATGCCCGATGTTATTTGTTGAATACACCGCTTTGGCCATTGTCCTGATGGCAAGGGTTTCGATAAGATTTTCTTCTCCTTTGCCGTGTATTTCCGTAAAAAGTTCGTTGAACGATTTTGCGAGACTCTTTTGTGAACTTACTCTCATTTTGTAACCAAGCTTCCCGACAAACTGAATAAATGTGCTTAATTTCTCAGGCGTAGGCTGGTCGTGAATTCTGTAAACAAATGTTTTCACCGGATTGTTTCCTCTTTTTCTGCCTATTCGTTCGGCAACTTTTCGGTTTGCAAGCAGCATAAAATCCTCGATCAGCCAGTTTGCTTCTTTCGATTCCTTGATATAAACGCCGGTGGGTTTTCCATTTTTATCGAGATGAAATTTCACTTCCTGGGTATGAAAATTAAAAGAACCTTTTTTGTAACGAGCTTCTCTGAGCTTTGAGGCAAGCGAATTAAGGATTGCTATTTCCTTTGCAAAATCACCTTTGTTGGTCTCAATTATTTTCTGGGCTTTTCCGTAATTAAACCTCTTGTTTGACCTGATAACTGTTTTGCCGAACCATTCTTTTAATATTTTAGCGTTTTCATCCATTTCGAAGACAGCCGAAAAACAAAGTTTTTCTTCGTTTGGACGGAGCGAACAAACAAGATTGGATAATTGTTCGGGCAGCATGGGTATTACTCTGTCAACGAGGTAAATTGATGTCCCGCGTTCAAAAGCTTCACGATCGGCTGCGGAGCCTCTTTTTACATAAAACGAAACATCAGCTATATGAATACCCACTTCAAATATGCCGTTGGGAAGTTCACGGAACGAAATGGCATCGTCGAAATCTTTTGCATCGGCAGGGTCGATAGTAAAAGTGAGAATTTCTCTGAAATCCCTTCGTTTACTGATCTCCCTTTTTGGAACTTCATTTTTTATTTTGGCGGCTTCCTGTAAAACTTTTTCAGGAAAATGAAGAGGGAAGTCATGATCGGCAAGAATCGATTGCATCTCAACCTCGTTATTGCCTGGATAACCGAGAATCTGTTCAACTTCTCCAATAGGATTTTTTGAATGTTCGGGCCATTCGGTAAATTTTACGATAGCTTTCTGACCGTTCTTTGCATTTTTCAAATCGCTGACAGGTATTAAAATATCAACCGGGACGGAAGAATTATCCGGTATCAAAAAAGTAAACCTGCCGGATTTTTTTATGGTTCCCACAAAATGGGATTTTTTTCTTTTTAATATTTCGATTATCTGCCCTTCGAGCTTGCGGCCTTTTCTTCTCGGAAAAAGATAAACTTTAACGATGTCTTTGTGTAAAGCTCTGCCTGTGTTGTTTGCGGCAATAAAAACATCCTCGCCGAGTTCTTTGGAAATAATATAAGCTTTCCCGGTTTGTTTCATATCAACAGTTCCTGTGATGTAAGATTTATCGCCGGTGTATTCGTGAATTTTTTCGGGGTTGATTTTAAATTTTCCTCTTCGGTACTTTATCAACTCACCGGAATCTGCCAGTTCCATAATAATTTCCCTGACGAGGTTTTTGGCTGCTTTGTCCTTCGCCCCAAGAACATGGGCTATTTGTTTGTAGTTATAAGTTGTAAAAGGATTTTCGGAGTAATGGTTTAAAACTCCCGCCATCATTGCGCTGCGACCGGGACGGGATTTTTCCCCTTTCGGTTGTATTTTCTTTTTTGGCATTTTTTATAATATTTTTAGCATTATTTTTTCGGATATTTTCATCCGGCGAAGTTAAATAAAAACCTATCAGGTTTTCAGAAACCTGACAGGTTTTTACAAAAATCATTTTTATTTTAATATTTATTTTAAATTTGTGAATTATTATAAAAAAACCGAACGCTAATGAAAAAAAATCTTAAACCTGCTTTATTTCTTGTGTTAGTAATATTATTTTCACTGACCGGCAGAGCACAGGAGAATTTCAGTGAAGACTGGACTTTGCGAAAAAACATGCCTGTATTTTCCGACCCTGAAAATAAATCAATTCAGGTAAATATTTTTCAGAATGGCGATAAACTCCGGCTGACTTTTTTGCTTTCTGAAAATCCGGATCTAAAAGAAACGAAATGTAATTTTAGCTTTGACCCGGTGTATTTCTTCGTTGTAGGTAAACCGGTTTTGGTTAATGCTAAAACAAATGAAAAAACTGAAATTGATTATGAATTTAAAAATGAACGAGTAATTTTTGATGAAGTAACGGTTGACAATTATCTGAAATATTTTGAATTTGGTGTTGCTTCGCGGAAATTAAGAAACCTCGGCGACCTGACCGTTGAAGATAAAATAAAACAGGCGAGGACTATCAGGCGGATAAAACAACAAAAAGATAGTTGGTCGCCACTGGCGCCGTCTCAAATAATTGCTCAACCGACTTTACGTCCAATAATTTCGCATGGCGGCTATGCCGTGGATGGAGTTAAAAAAGCTGTCATCTGGGCAAACAACAAAAAGCTCACAGGTAAATTTGAATTGATTGATGCTTTGAATAATGTTCAGCATCCCGACACGCAACCTGTCATTTACACGGGTGATTTAACAGAAACCGGCAATCATATCTGGGGTGGAAATAATTATGTTGCCGATTTTTCCGATTTCAAAAAAGAAGGACTTTATTTCGTGCGGCTGAAAGTCAATGAAACCAATGAAATATCCGATTCCTACGTTTTCCCGATAAAAGAAAATATTTATCTTGACCTTGCAACAAAAGCCGCAAAGTGGTATTTCTACCAGCGTTGCGGAACCAAAGTTCCCGGTTTTCACGAGGCATGTCATACCGAAGATGCCATTATCAAAACAGATGGAACAAAGATTGATGTTACCGGCGGATGGCACGATGCAGGCGATTACGGTAAATGGATATGGGGTGGAAGCATGGGCTTGTTCGGGCTTACGACATTTCAAAATGATTTTGGTACGGAACTTACGGATACTCTCGAAAATATGCCGAGATATATAAATGAAATTGCCTGGGAAGCAAAATACTTTTGTAAAACATACTGGGACGGCGAGTTTCATCCGGGTTTCACTCCCAATTTTGAAAATGTCTGCATCTGGATTGGCGCCCCTGAAAATGAACCGCCGCGAGTGGTTTCGGAACAAGAGTGTATCGAAAATAATTATGGTATCATAAAGGACGCTGCTATATGTTTGCCGGGTGCGGTTCTCGCAAGAGCGGGACGATTGCTTTTGCCTTATGATAAAAAACTCGCGGAAAAATGCCTTGCCATTGCCAAAGATGTTTTTGACAGAGGCAGCAAGATGAAAGCATCAAACCTGTATTATATTCAATCAGGGCTGTTGCTTATTGATTTGGAACTTTATCAGGTTTATAAAGATAAAAAGTACATGAAGGATGCCGAACAAAGAGTCAGGAATATTCTTGAATTTCAGGATACGGATGGACAGTTTTATACAGATAATTCAAGAAATTCTAAAACTATTAGAGTTGGAATGCACCTGCCTGCCTTGTATGAGTTTTCAAAACTAAATCCCAACAGCGAGTCGGTTCCGGAAATTAAAGAAGCATTCATGCGTTGGGCTGATTATACGATGCAATTTGCAAATCTCTCTCCTTTCGGGCAGATTGGCGGAACGGCAAAAGACGGGAGCGTAAGAAATATTGTGCCGCACACAAACAACAGAAAAATGGGAGATGTTGCGTGGGCATTGGCTACCGCTGCTATTTTATTAGATGAGTCAAAATATCTTGAAGCAGCGGAAAATCAGCTTCAATGGATTATCGGCTTTAATCCTGCCGATGTTTCGATGATGGCAGATGTGGGTAGAGGTCCCGGATGTTACCATCATCGCTACAGTTTCACCGAAGGCGGCAGGAGTGGCGTTGTCCCCGGGGGCATTATGATAGGTATCAATCCCGGAAACGGCAGTGTTATTGAGCTTGGCGATATTACCAAGAATTTTGTTATAGCAGAGGTTCCGATAGATTACCCTGTTTTTGATACAGGCACCTGGGGCTGGACTTACGCATACAAAACCAGCGAATATGCCTGTTCCAAAAATGATTCATTCATCAGAGGAGCGTCTCAAATTGAAAAGGCTCTACGAAAGTTTAAATAAAAAATAAAATAAAAATGATTTCAAAAAATATACGTCTTATATTGTTCATCTTTGTTTTCATAACAGGATGTGCTGATATAAAAAATCGAATTAAAAGTTGTTTCGATGAAATAAAGATCAATTTATCAAAACATTAAAAAAATGCCCTCAAAAATTAAGGATAAAGAAAAAATATTATTTATCGGCGATAGTATCACCGATTGTGAAAGAATGTACGAATATTTTCCTTTAGGCGAAGGTTACGTAAGACTTGTTTCGGATATGATAACTGTTTGGGAACCTGAAAAAAACATCACTGTAATTAACATGGGAATTAACGGCAACACAATTGTAAACCTGAAAAACCGGTGGAAACATGATGTGCTTCGGCCTTCTCCCGACTGGTTGTTGGTTTTAATCGGGATTAACGATATTCATCAGTATCTTTTTGAAAATGGCCGTACAATTTTCTCACCCGCAAAATATGAAGAAAATTTCAGGGAGCTACTTGATATTACAACCTACCGCTTACCTGAATGTAAAATAGTTTTGCTCGAGCCGTTTTTTATGTGTCGTGAGCCGGCAGCAGGGCAATATGAAAAAGATGTCTTACTTGTACTGAATGATTACCTGCGAATAGTCGGAAAACTATCTGTGGATTATAATACACGACTTGTTAAAACTCACGAAATATTTCAGAGACAATTGGATTTTCACGACCCGTCAAAATTTTGCCAGGAGCCGGTTCATCCAAATCATACAGGGCATTTTCTGATTGCGGATGCCGTTTATAAATCTCTTTCAGAATAAATTTTATTTCTTATCAAATTTAAGAATGATAAAAGAAAAAAGAAATCGAATTTTCATTGCTGTTTTCCTGGCCGTGGTTATCATGTTGCCTCAGGTTATCAAGGATGTGCACATATTTGTTGTTCATCATGAACACAGGACATTTACATCCGGCATCATTAATATATCAGGATTATATTTTATTGATCATCAATGCAAGTGTCCTATTTGTAAATTTGAACTCGTTCCTGTTATAAATAAATATAACTCTGTTCATTTTGAGCATTCTGAAATCATTCTTGAGACAATTCAGGAGCCACATAATGATAAATATATTACAGCAAACTACCCGTTAAGTTATAATTTACGCGCTCCTCCCTTTGCTGCATAAAAACCCTTCTGTTACCGTAAAGACGGAATCATTTCAATTGATTAAATTTAATGTCTTGTCAAATTTAAGCCCTGATTGCTATTTTCCAACAGCTATCGGGTTCAGCATTTTATTTTTAACTTGACACTAATGATATTTAGTCTTGGGTGAAATCGGTTGATTAACTATCCGAAAGTTTGAAATTTTAGGAAGGTTTTGATGAAAATCAACAGTTTTAACCCATCATTAAAACTCATGTTATGAACACGGATTTTAGCTTTTGTTTATCAATTTTTTAATATTTTATTTGTTATGAAAACTTTTCTATCTATTATTATAATAATTATTTTACACATTCAATTATTTTCACAGAATCAAATATCAGGGAAGATAACGGATGCTGAGACCGGTTTAGCTCTGTTTAACGTTAATGTTTTTATTCCGGAGTTACAGACCGGCGCTTTCAGCGATTCGCAAGGCAATTATCGTATCAGCTATCTCCCAAAAGGAAAGATCATCCTTGAATATTCTTATGTTGGATATAAAACTGTAATAAAAACCATAAAGATAGTAGGTGGTGAAATGAGACTGGATATAGGTATGAATCCTGCTGTGATACATTCGCAGGGAGTTGTCATTTCAGGCGGCTCATATTCTTCACAGCATGAATATCCCACTAAAATAGAAACCCTAAATGCAAAGGAGATCAGAGTTACCGGCAACCCTTCTTTCATAAAAGCTATTGCTACACTCCCCGGAATAGATGTCATTTCTAAAAGTCCTGGCATTTCAAAACCCGTTATCCGTGGACTTTCAAATACCAACATCCTCATGCTGAACAATGGCGTGAAATTACAAAATTTCCAGTTCTCAGTAAACCATCCTTACCTTGTAAATGAATTTGGTGTTGGTAAAGTGGAAGTTATCAAAGGGCCGGCTTCCTTGCTATATGGTTCTGATGCTGTTGGTGGTGTTATTAATATTTTAAGGGAAAAACCTGCTCCATACAATAAAATTATCGGCGATTTTAATGTTCGGTATTATAGCAATACAACAGGCATGGTTTCTAATCTTGGTATCAAGGGTAACATAAACGGATTCATCTGGGGCATTAGGGGAGGAATGATAAGCAATGCCGACTATTATGATGGTAACCGGGACTTTGTTCCAAATACAAGGTTTAACAACCAAAGTATAAAAGCGAATATTGGTATGATAAAACCGGTAGGAACTTTTAACATCTACTATGATTTTAACAGGGACAAGTTGGGAATGACTGTTGAGCCCAGCATCGCATTGGTTAAAGAGCGGGGCAGAAAGAATGATGTATGGTACCAGGATCTTACCGATCATTTGATATCGTTAAAAAACAAGATCTTCCTTGGAAATTTAAAGCTCGATATTAATGCTGCCCTGCAAATGAACGACCGGAAACTGCAAACTTCTGATTTGACGCCTGCATTCACCATGGTACACATGGATTTGACAGCCTTTAGCTATGATATAAAAACTTATCTTCCTTCGGATGAGAAATCAGAGTATATCCTTGGACTACAGGGTATGTTCATGAATAACAAAAATCATGAAACCCCTTCTCATGTTTTACCTGATGCCAATTCGGATGAAACGTCACTTTTTGGTTTGCTGCAACATACTTTTTTTAATAAGCTAAGGGCCCAGGTAGGGTTCAGGTATGATTATCGTCATATTTATGTTCCCAAACAGGAGGCACAAGGAACCACAAATAACGGACAGTCAGATATGCTTGAAGAACTTAATAGAAACTACGGAAATTTTAGCGGTTCAATCGGAGCAACTTACAATATGAATGAGAAACTGCTGTTCAGGCTTAACTTTGCTTCCGGTTACCGGACACCAAACCTTGCCGAACTTACACAGGATGGCATGCACGGCGACAGGTACGAACAGGGTAACAGAAATCTTAATTCTCAGAGAAACTATGAAGTAGATATAAATATCCATTATCACTCAGATTTGGCTCAACTGGATTTGTCGGGTTTCTATAACCGGATAAGAGATTATATTTTCCTTGCCCCGACAAATGATACAACAGAAAATGGAGTAAAAATCTTCCGGTACTTACAAACCAATGCAGCGCTGTATGGCTTTGAGACTATTATGGAAATTTATCCTAAAAGCTGGCTGAATGCGAAGGCGAATTATTCTTTTATCATTGGCAGGGAGGATGATGGAAATTATCTTCCGTTCATACCTCAGAATAAGTTTAACCTTGAGCTTAAAGTACAACAAGAAAAACTATTGGTTTTTCAGAGAACATATCTGTTTGTGAGAACTGAAG
The DNA here is from genome assembly GCA_965369845.1 of uncultured bacterium. GTDB lineage: Bacteria > Bacteroidota > Bacteroidia > Bacteroidales > 4484-276 > CBDUSJ01. Next base: position 11,851 of record CBDUSJ010000012.1, read on the forward strand.
TTGCGACAAAACAAAACCATCCCGCCATGTTTGAAACAGATACGGATGGTTATTTCTTACTCAGTTGTGGTGTTGGAGGTCAAATTAAATGGTCTGAACAAAAAGTTTCTTTCGATATTATTATTGATAACCTGTTAAACGAGACTTACATTGATCATTTATCGACTTTAAAAGATTTGGGGTATTACAATATGGGGCGTAACATTTCCGTGTCGCTCAAGATACCCTTTGGAATCAAATAATGAAATCGGTTGATTAACCCTCCGAAAGTTTAAAACTTTCGGAGGGTTTTGATAAACGCAGGGTGACGGACCAGTATCTCTTCCCGAGCCTTCCGCGTCGGGCTGATGATCATTTCATCAAAACGATTTTCCTGGTTTTAATACAGGATATTTACTCATTATGCCCCAACTTTAATGTTTTGTATTCCTACAAATTCAGTCTCTAAATATGGTTCACCATCTTCCATTAACCTCCGGATTACTTCTGTTAAGTTATTATGTAATTCATCTAGCGTTTTTCCTTGCGAATATGCGCCTGTAAATCATGGAACATATCCTACTATAAGTTCGTATCAGGACATCTTTCAACAACAGCAGTATATGTTTTCATAATTCTTTTCCTTCCATTTTAGTATATTTTATCAATTGTTCATGGCTATCTAACATATAATTAATCCGCATATTTACATATTATAATCATAAAATGCAACAAAAAACTGAATCCGGATAATACTCTTAATCTTTAATCGAAAGTGGAATATTTTCTCTTAATAAAACTATTACGATATTTATGTCTGATATTTTATAATCAGTTTCTACTTTCTGACCTTGCCAATCGTTGTCAAAATTAAGTAGCAAATCGAAAAATTGATTAGTAAACATATTTGCTTTTTTTTTTGCTAATTTAGAATTTCCCATTAATTCGCGGTAGAACCGAATAAATAAATATTTCAAAATGTAAAAGTTTGACACATTGGTTATTAAAAACAATTTTAAATAAATTATATATAAAAATGTGTTTTCAATGTGGAACCAATTCAATTTTTACTATTTTTACCAAAAATAAATAAGATATGAAAAAGCGCTGGGTGATTTTAAAAAGAAGTGATCCTGAAACTGCTCAGCGGTTATCGAGCATTTTAAATATTAATACCCTATTAGCCAACCTGCTTATTCAACGCGGTATTACCGATTTTGAACATGCCAAAGAATTTTTCAGGCCAAAACTTCTGCATCTTCACGATCCGTTTCTTATGAAGGATATGGATAAAGCTGTTGACAGGATAGAAACAGCAATAAGAATAAAAGAAAAAATTCTTGTTTACGGCGATTATGATGTTGATGGAACAACTGCTGTTGCGCTTGTTTATACTTTTTTAAAATCTATTTATAAAGACATCGGTTTTTACATTCCCGACAGATATACCGAAGGTTATGGCGTTTCAAGAGCCAGTGTGGAATATGCTGTAAAAAATAATTATACACTTGTTATCGCTCTCGACTGCGGGATAAAAGCTAATGATAATATTTTATATGCTAAAAACTCAGGCGTCGATTTTATTGTTTGTGATCACCACCGGCCGGGAGAACAACTTCCTGTTGCTTATGCAATTCTCGATCCGAAAAGACCTGATTGTAAATATCCATACAAAGAACTATCAGGTTGCGGAGTAGGATTTAAACTAGTTCAAGCTTTTTCCCAAAAGAACAAAATGCCTTTCAAGCGACTTGAAAAATTTCTTGACCTGGTTGTCGCAAGTATCGCTTCCGATATTGTCCCTATTACCGGAGAAAACAGAATTCTGGCATATCATGGACTTAAACTGATTAATTCTAAACCAAGACCGGGTTTTACTGCAATTTTGCATTACAGCAACATAAAGAAAAAACCTGGCTTCCAGTATGTTGAAGAAGAATATGTCTTCACACGAAAGCTCACAATCAGCGACCTTGTTTTTCTGATAGGGCCAAGAATAAATGCAGCAGGACGAATGGAAAGCGGTAGGAACAGTGTTGAGCTGTTGATAAGCAAAAATATTGAAACGGCTGTTGAGAAAGCAGAGCAAATCAATCAATTTAATACCGAACGCCGCAATCTTGATACACAGATAACCAAACATGCAATAGAAATTATTGATGATGATTCAAATCATCCACAGTTAAAATCCACAATAGTGTACCATCCCGACTGGCATAAGGGCGTGCTTGGCATTGTGGCTTCGCGTATGACAGAAATTTACTACCGCCCAACTATCGTCCTCACAAAATCCGATGGGATGATAACCGGCTCTGCAAGGTCGGTTAAAGATTTTGATATTTACAATGCAATAGATAAATGTTACTCTTTACTTGAACATTTTGGCGGACATAAATATGCTGCCGGGCTATCGATAAAACCGGAAAATCTGGAAGCATTCAGAGCAAAATTCGAACAAGCGGTTTCTGAAACAATAGAAGAAAGAATGCTTATTCCCGAAATTGAAATTGATTCCAAGATCAAATTGAATAATATCAGCACAAAATTTTACAGAATTCTTAAACAGTTTGCTCCCTTTGGCCCTGAAAACATGGCGCCTATTTTTTTGACCAAGGGTGTGGTGGATACGGGTTATGCTTGTATTGTCGGAAAAAATCATTTAAAGCTAAGTGTTGTTCATCCTGATATCTCCGGCTTTCCGGTGTCGGCAATTGCATTCCAGCAAGGGGATAAGTTGCCCATAGTTCAAAGTGGGAAGCCTTTTTCAATATGTTATTGTATTGAGGAAAATGAATGGAATGGTCATGTTTCCCTTCAACTTAATATCAAGGACATTAAACCTCAAGCTTCCTGACACTATAAATGATTATCAATCTGTTATAGGTTTTTAATGGAAAATAATAGTGACACTTTTTAAATATCGAATAAATAATAATAAATATCGAATAAAGAAATAATATCCAAATAATCAGATTATTAAGGGCATGCTTTACTTCTTCATTCTTTATTCGATGCCTGCCCTGTAACGTTTACCCTGTAACGAAGTGTACAGGGAAGTGTACCAGGGTTCGATATTCATTATTATTGGTGTCATTGATATTTCATATTACGTCAGGAAATCTGAGATAATCAAAACAATGGCTTGGTTGCCTGTCGAGGTATTGGATGGCATCAGCGCCGGGCATGGCAGGCGTTTTATGTATAGTTGCCGTCTGACAACCTTTTAGATCCAACTAATAGAATAATTTATTTTCCAAGTTCGAAGGTTTCTATTATTTCATAAACGGGTCCCTGTGGCCGTAAAAAACTTTCTAAAAGATACAATCTATTGACTTGTTCTTTATGGTAAAAATCTTCACTGTATTTATTAATAGTCCGCTGAAAATATTTTTTATCCTTTATAAATTTTATCCTGCCTATTGTAAGATGAGGACTGAAATTTCGGTCTTCAGGTTCGAACCCAACAGTTTTTAAGCTTTCATTAACATCGCTTGCAAGCTGTTCAATAATTTTATTTTTTTCCATACCAACCCAGATGACTCTTGGATTATTCAAGCTTCCAAAAAATCCTATGTTTTTAAAAACCAAACCGAACGGGACATGATCAAAAGCAATTTCATCAAATACTCCGCAAATATCATCAATCCGGTCTTCGTCGGTATCACCGAAAAATTTCAGAGTAATATGTATGTTTTCTTCCTCTACCCATTTAATTTTTTCATGTTTTAAATCGCTTTTAATTTTCCGGTAGGAAACAAGGAAATTCTTATCAGGATGTATCTTTATAGCGGCAAACAGTCTTTTCATAAAAGATTTTAATAATTTTATTAAAACGTAAATAAAATTACAATGATAGAAAAAAATTTCCAATTTCAAACTATGAACATTTACATATATGAGTCAAGTCTAAAAAGGTGAATAATGATATTTTATAAATAGTAAACTACTAATAGTCAGTAGTATTAAATTGTAAATTCGCGCATTCGCGGCTTTTTATATCAGACTCATATATTTACTTAATTTTGCAATATGATAATTCTTGATGATAAAATCATATCCGACGATCTGGCTGAGATAAAATTCGTGTGCAAGCTGGAGACTTGCAAGGGCGCATGTTGTGTGGAAGGAGATGCCGGCGCGCCTCTTGAAGAAAAAGAAGTTTCGGCTCTTGAGGATTGTATCGATAAAATAAAACCTTATATGACAAATAAAGGGCGGGAAGTGATCGAAAGATTTGGTGTTTTTGATTACGATGCCGATGGTGAACTTGTAACCCCACTTATTGACGATCGCGAGTGTGCGTACACATATTTTATAAAAGATGTAGCTTTTTGTGCAATAGAAAAAGCATGGGAAGAAGACAAAGTAAATTTCCGCAAGCCTGTATCGTGTCATCTTTTTCCTTTGAGAATAACAAAGCATAAAAGTTTTGATGCAATAAATTATCACAAATGGCACATTTGCCGCTCTGCACTTGAAAATGGCCGGCAACTTGGAGTGCCGCTTTATAAATTTCTTAAAGATGCCCTTATCCGACGCTACGGCGAAAGCTGGTACCTTGAATTTTTATTGGAAATCGAGAAAGGGAAATGATTTAATATTTTTAGTTTTTTTAAGGGGGTGCATTTATCTTTATCCTATGCCGGACAGGTCTACCAAAACTTGCGAAAATTGTATTACGGCTTTTCTTTTGTCGGGGTAGCAGGATTTGAACCTGCGACCTCCTGCTCCCAAAGCAGGCGCGCTAACCGAACTACGCTATACCCCGAAAATATTTAACAATAAAAAGAACTTCTAAATTTATGAGTACGGCTTTTGTCCTTGCGACCTTCCCGACATCCAAGTCGGGACGCGCTAACCGGACTACGCTATACCCCGAAAATATTTAATCCTGCGGAGAGAGGGGGATTCGAACCCCCGGTACCAGTATTTAGGTACGGCAGTTTAGCAAACTGCTGGTTTCAGCCACTCACCCATCTCTCCATTTTCGATTTGGCGTGCAAAAATATATAATACTTGCTTATTAACAAATATATTTTTATTAATTTTTACAACCGAAAAGAAATTGTTTATAATTCATAAATTAATTGATTTTTTTTCTTTTTTTTGTAAAAAAATAAAATGTAATATGAAAACTATTTTTATTTCATTCTTATTAGTAATTTTTACATTGAATGGAAACAGTCAAAAAAGAATCCAGATTAAGAATCAGAGATTTGAGTTACAAGGAGTTTGTGATGGGAAAATCGTTAAAAAGGAGACAAAAGATTTTTATGTGAACATTGATTATGTAACCGGAGACTTTGAGGCAGGTGTAAATTTAAAGAATATACGCTTGTTTGGTGATGATTTAATTCCCGAAGATGAAAGAGATAGCAACGATGACCTTGGAACTATCACAGGAAATTTACCAATCAACAAAATAGAATATAGCCGTCAAGTTGACCAAAATTACAAGATAGAGCTATATATTAAAAATCGTGACAAAGATATTCCTGTAATATTTGATTTCATGATTAAATTTATACCGAACAATAATGCCGGTTTTTATTTTTTTTATATTTCCGGAACCTTAAATCTCAAAGATTTAGATATTGAGGAATTATTTGGTTTTGAAGAGGAAATTAAATTAATTATGGATTTCCAGTCATAT
>CBDUSJ010000013.1:0-16503 GCA_965369845.1 uncultured bacterium
ATTTTTTCCATGCTCCATGTATCATTGTACGGGTTGCCGAATGCCATGGCGATGTAAATTATCAATTCCTTTTTTCTTTGCAGGCATTTATCCTGAATCTGACTTATTATTTTTTTCGACTCTTCAATCGTCAAATTAAGATTCAGTTTTAAAAAAGTTTCCGAAAACGAAAAAGGAAATCCTAAATAACTTATTTCATCAAAACCGGAGGCTGTTTCGGCTCCCCTGAGATTTCCAACTATCGACATAAGTTTGGTTTCGCTATTTGTAAGCTCAAGCATTTTTAAAACTTCAACAGTGTCTTTTAGTTGAGGTATGGCTTTTGGTGAAACAAAACTACCAAAATCAATAATGTCAAATCCCACTTTCAGCAAAGCATTTATCAACTCAGCCTTTACTTTGGTGGGGATAAATTTTTTCACTCCCTGCATGGCGTCACGCGGAGCTTCGGTGATTTTGATCATAATCCGGAAAATGAATCGTGTAAAACGAACAGGGCAAAAAAGTTATTTTGTATCGCCCAGAATTATTGGCAATCCGTCTTTGCCGCTTCCAATAACAATAACTTTTGCATTTGGAGAATTAGCCAACTTTAGGGTAGCTTCAATACCTTTTTCTTTTAATATTTTATCTGTCAGGCTGGCGCTTAGAATTCTGTTAGCAGTTGCTTTTCCTTCCGCATCAATTTTTTGTCGCTTAGCCTCTTTTTCTGCTTTTTCGAGTTTGAATTCATATTCAAGCGATTCCTGTTCCTGTTTCAGTTTACTTTCGATAGCCTGTTTGATTGTTGGTGGCAGTACTATGGAGCGGATCAGGATCTGGTTAAGCATGACGTATTTTTTGTCCAGGAGTTGTTTGGCTTCTGCGAAAATCTCTTCCTGGATTATATCACGTTTTGTGGAATAAATCTGTTCGGGAGTGTATCTGCCGATAACGCTTCTTGTTGATGCCCTTAAACTTGGAATAACTACCCGATTCAAATAATCCATACCGATCTTTGCGTGAAGAAGTCCTAACTTACTGAAATTGGGTTGGTACCATACCGATACATCAACTTTAATTTCAAGTCCATTTGAAGATAAAACGTTCATATCTTCAGAAATTTCTTGTTGTCTGGTTTCGTAAACGTACATTTTGTTCCACGGGGCAAGCAGATGAAATCCCTCGCCATAGGTCTGCGTTGTGTCAATCCCACCGCCAAATGTTTTGAACAACACCCCTGCATGCCCTCCCTCAATTGTGGTTGTCATTCTGCTCCCGAATGCTATCAGGATGATTACAATAATTACAATTATTGCAATCGGTACTACCTTTTTAAAATTTATTTCTTGCTGTTGCTGTGCCATAATTTATTAGTATTTTAATTTATTAATTTGTTATGAAAAAATTTGTTATGAAATACAAAATGATTTATTTTGCAAAGATAGTTATAAATTGAACCAACTGTATTTTTTCCGGTTTAATATTTTGATAAAATTTCACTAAACAAGTATCAATTTCATTAATATCATCTTCGATATGTTACTTGCTGCGTTAAGGCCGAAGGAAAGAAAGAAAAAGGAACGGGAACCATTTGCCCAGTTTCTTGTTGATACAATGAAAATAATTTTCATCATTTCAATATCTTTTGGTTTTATTTTGATTATAGTTTATACTGTCTTGAATTTTTGGGATGTGATTATCCGATTTACTGAGTTTGTTGATTATGTTGCAAGTAAATTCGGGCTGACTTTTATAATATTTCCTCTATAGCCATTCTTCTTTTATCTTCGCACATTATTTACACGTTTTATATTATGCGCCGTTTTATATTCTGTTTTTTTGCACTCAACTTATTACTAAGTTTTTATTATGTGGATATTTGGAATAATTCCAACACAACTTCAAGAGCTTTGCCGGTTGTTACTTTTTTTGAGAATGGAACGCTGCAAATTGATAAATATCATAAATTAACTCTTGATAAAGCTCATATCGATGGCCATTATTACACCGATAAAGCGCCATTGCCTACCTTGCTTATTATTCCTTTTTTTGGGGCGCTAAAGTTTCTTGGTATAATCATGGAAATTGACGGAAGTTTATATAGCCAATGGGTTTATATTCTCGGAAGCCTGATTTGTGGAAGTATTCCTTTTGTGTTTTACATTCTTTTGTCGTTTCTGAAAATTCGGAAACAAGCGCCGGGATTATCACCTGTTTTGTTGTCGATGTTACCTTTTTACGCATCGTTTGTTTTTGTGTTTTCCGGAACCTATTTTGCACATGTCCTTTCAGGATTTTTATTGCTTGTTGCTTATATTTTTATTAAAGACAAAAAATACTTTCTTTCAGGTTTATTGTGCGGGTTGGCATTTTTATCGGAATATACAATTGTTTTGATTTTCCCTATATGGGCTTTGCAAATCCTGATAAAAGAAAAAAGTTTCAAAAGAGTTTGTTTTTATTCATTGGGGATTTTACCCTCTGTAGTATTTATCTTACTCTACAATTATCATTATACAGGCTCACCTTTTGAAATGCTCTATAAATATCATACTTTTCAGGACCTTCACACCAATTACGGCTTTAGTTTTCCAACATTCAAATCTTTGTGGGGACTGACTTTCAGCAATTACAAGGGATTATTTTTTTATACGCCGTTCCTGCTCCTATTCCTGTTTTATCTTATTAAAGCGTTTAATCTTAAAAAGTTTCTTAATCATTATCTTACGTATGTTTCTATAATATATTTTTTATTTATTGCTTCATATTTCGGATGGTGGGGCGGATGGACTTACGGCCCGAGACTTTTATTCCCGATTGCTGTTTTATTACTTTACGAAGGAATTATCTGGCTCTCGAAAAGAAAATTTTCCAAATCCGCTTTCTGGGCGCTGACAATATTCGGACTTGCCGGCGCATTTATGGCCAAGATCACAGTTGTGTATTCAATCCCCACAGAGTCTTTACATCCGTTTATCCGGACTATCTTTCCTCAAATTGAAAAACTTCAATTGAATCCTAATAATTTAATGACGATGATATTCGGGATAAATCCGATAATTTCAGCAGTAATCTGGGCGCTGATTTTTACGGGAATACTGATATTTTTAACAAAATGGTTCAACAGGCTCAGAGTTGAAACAAGTTTGAAAAAATTAATATAAAAATATTTTGTCATAATAAAATATTACAGTAATATTGCAGCCCATTTGAAAAAAAGTAAAATCATAAAATATGTATTTAACTTCGGAAATAAAAAAGGAAACATTCACAAAGCACGGAAAATCCAAGTATGATACCGGATCGTCAGAAGGACAAATTGCATTGTTCACATTTAGGATTAAACACTTGACAGGGCACTTGAAACAAAATAAAAAAGACCTTGTTACGATGCGCTCGCTGGTAAGATTAGTAGGTAAAAGAAGAAAATTGCTTGATTATCTGAAAGCAAAAGAAATAGAAAGATACAGGGCGATTATTAAAAAATTGGGGATAAGGAAGTAAATTTAGATAACTAAATGAAAAAGGCAATTATGAAATTGCCTTTTTTTATATTTTTAAAAATGATACAAAAAATAATTTAAAATGTCAAAAAATGAGATAATTAAAAAGTTCGAAATGCCTGATGGAACTGAAATTTCCATCGAAACCGGCAGGCTGGCACGTCAGGCAGATGGCGCAGTTGTTGTGAAACAAGGCAACACCATGCTGCTTGCAACGGTTGTTTCGAACAAAGAGGCAAAAGAAGATGTCGATTTTATGCCTCTAACAGTAGAATATCGGGAAAAGTACGCCGCAACTGGGCGTTTCCCAGGCGGTTTTTTTAAACGCGAGGCACGGCCCTCAGAATATGAAATTCTTATTTCCCGCCTTGTTGACCGCGCATTACGTCCACTTTTCCCTGACGACTACCATGCTGAAACACAAGTGATGATAACCTTAATATCCGGTGATAAAAATATAGCTCCTGATGCGTTGGCAGCTCTGGCTGCTTCTTCTGCTTTAGCAGTTTCTGATATTCCTTTCAACGGCCCTATTTCGGAAGTAAGAATTGTTAAGTTGAACGGACAATTTGTTGCAAATCCGCCTCTTGATAAAATCGACGAATCGGATATTGATATTATTGTAGCAGCTACCATAGATAATATTATGATGGTTGAAGGAGAGATGAAAGAAATTTCGGAAGCCGAGATGCTTGAAGCCATAAAATTTGCTCATGAAGTAATAAAAATGCAATGCCAGGTACAGCTTGATCTTGCGTCCATGATTGAAAATGCCCGGAATAAACGAGAATATTGTCATGAAATAAATGAACCCGAATTAAAAGAAAAATTGCGGGAAGCAGTTTATGAGAAGATTTATGAAGTTGCGCAAAGAGGAACTACCAAACAAGAACGTAATGAAGCGCTTGAAGAAATAAAGCAATCATTTATCGACACACTGCCCGAAGAAGAACAAGAAGAAAAAGAAGGAATGATAAATCGGTATTATCATGATGTAGAAAAGGAAGCAATCAGAACCTTTGTGCTAAACGAACGAAAAAGAATTGACAGTAGAATGCTTGATGAAATAAGGCCTATCTGGTCGGAAGTTGATTATCTGCCCGCTGCTCATGGCTCTGCATTATTTACTCGTGGTGAAACACAATCGCTTGTAACTATAACCCTTGGGACAAAACTGGATGAACAGGTTATTGATGGCGCTGTGATCGAAGGAAAAAACGCATTTATTCTTCACTACAATTTCCCGTCATTCTCTACTGGCGAAGCGCGTCCTATGCGTGGTACAAGTCGCAGGGAAATCGGTCATGGAAACCTGGCTCTCAGAGCGCTTAAATTTGTAATGCCCGAAGGTGAAATAAATCCTTATACTGTTCGTATTGTTTCCGATATTCTTGAATCTAACGGTTCTTCGTCAATGGCTACTGTTTGTGGCGGAACACTTGCCCTGATGGATGCCGGTGTTAAAATATCCAAGCCTGTTTCAGGTATTGCGATGGGATTAATCTCCGACAATGAAACCAAACAATATGCTGTGTTATCAGATATTCTTGGTGATGAAGATCATCTCGGTGATATGGATTTTAAAGTTACAGGCACCAAGGATGGTATAACTGCCTGTCAGATGGATATAAAAATAGACGGGCTTTCGTACCAAATACTCGGCGAAGCCCTTGAACAAGCCAAACGTGGGAGGCTTCACATCCTCAGTGAAATGCAAAAAACAATTAGCGAACCTAATGACGATTATAAACCTCATGTTCCGAGAATTGAGCAAATGACTGTTCCGAAAGAATTTATCGGCGCTATCATAGGGCCGGGTGGTAAAATTATCCAAGCAATACAGGCCGAAACAAATTCAACAATTGTTATTGAAGAAGTTGATGATTTTGGCGTTGTGGATATTATTGCGGTTAATAAAGAATCAATAGAGGCTGCCAAGGAAAGGATAAAAGCTATCACTACTATCCCGGAGATAGGCGAGGTATATAAAGGAAAAGTGAAAGGTATTACTCCTTTTGGAGCATTTGTTGAAATACTTCCTGGAAAAGAAGGTTTGCTACATATTTCAGAAATTGCCTGGAAGAGGATAAATACTGTTGAAGAAGTGATGTCTGTTGGCGATGAAATTGAAGTTAAGCTTCTTGAAATCGACAGTAGATCCGGTAAATTGAAATTATCAAGAAAACAATTGCTCCCCCGGCCTCGTGATAACCGAGACTTTAGAGGGGATCGTGATAATAGGAATAATTTCAGACGTTAATATCTTTTAAAATTATTGTTTTGAAAAAATAGAATTTTTATGAGGCAACTTAAAATTGTCAGGCAGTTAACAAACAGGGAAACCATTTCTCTTGATAAATATCTTCACGAAATCGGCAGAGTTGACCTTATAACTGCCGAAGAAGAAGTAGCCCTAGCGCAACGGATAAAACAAGGAGATGGTGATGCGCTTGAGAAATTAACCAAAGCAAATCTTCGCTTTGTTGTATCCGTTTCAAAACAATATCAAAATCAGGGGCTAAGCCTGCCCGACCTAATCAATGAAGGAAACCTTGGTTTGATAAAAGCCGCTCAGCGTTTTGACGAAACAAGAGGTTTTAAGTTTATTTCGTATGCCGTTTGGTGGATTCGTCAGTCAATTCTCCAAGCGCTTGCCGAACAATCAAGGATTGTCAGGTTGCCATTAAACAAAATCGGTTCGTTAAATAAAATAAATAAAGCTTACGCCAAACTCGAACAGAAATATGAAAGGGCTCCTTCGAATAAGGAAATAGCAAAATTGCTTGAAATAACCGAGCATCAAGTTAAAGAGATGTACAAAAACGCCGGTCGTCAAACATCTGTGGATGCTCCACTTATTCAAGATGAAGACAATACTATGCTGGATATTATGAAAAGTGAGGATAACTCAACACCGGAAACAGCTTTATTAATTGAATCACTGCGCAAAGAAATCGACAGAGCAATTTCTACTCTACCATCAAAAGAAGCAAATATAATAAAATTATTTTTCGGATTACGAGAAAGTTCCCCCATGACCCTGGGTGAAATTGGTGAAAAGTTAAACCTTACCCGCGAACGCGTACGCCAGATTAAAGAAAAAGCAATACGAAGACTTAAACAAACATCAAGAAGTAAAATGTTGAAAAATTACCTTTGATGATTGTCAGATAAAAATTATATTATGATGAGTCATTTAGTAGCGCCTTCAATTCTTTCCGCCGATTTTTCCAACTTAGGAAAAGACATTCAAATGCTCAATAACAGCGAGGCTGATTGGTTTCATCTTGATATAATGGATGGGGTATTTGTTCCGAATATTTCATTTGGATTTACTGTTTTGAAATATATTAAACAACTTGCAAAAAAGCCCCTTGACGTACACCTGATGATAGTGCAACCTGATAGGTATTTTGATAGATTTAAAAAATTCGGCGCCGATATCATTAGCGTACATTATGAAGCTTGTACACATCTTCACAGGGATATTTGTACAATAAAAGAAAATGGAATAAAAGCCGGAGTAGTCTTAAATCCTCACACTAATGTCAGCATGATATTCGATATTGTAAAAGATGTTGACGTAGTGCTACTGATGTCTGTGAATCCGGGTTATGGCGGTCAGAAATTCATAAACAACACATATTCGAAAATTTCAGCTCTGAAGGATATGATAATTCAAAAATCATCGGATGCCCTGATAGAAGTGGATGGTGGAGTGTCGCCTGAAAATGCCGGTAAACTTGTTGAATGTGGCGCTGATGTCCTTGTAGCAGGGAATGCAATATTCTCATCTGAAAATCCTGTTAAGGTAATTCACAATTTAAAGCATCTATAGAACAAAAATATTATGCCTGGGATTGAGAAAATTGTAATGATTGGCGCTGGAAATCTCGGAACCCAACTGGCAAAAGCTCTCTTCAGAAAAGGAAAAAAAATTTTGCAGGTTTTCAGCAATACAAGCTCTTCGGCTCATTTACTGGCCGGTCAGGTTGAGGCTGCGCCGGTTACAGATTTTGATAAAATTACGACTAAAGCCGATCTGTATATTATTTCTGTTCCTGATGATGTTATCGGCAAAATCGTTAAAAAAATTTATGTTGACGATAAAATTATTGTTCATACATCCGGCTCGGTGGATATGAAGATACTTCAGGGGGTGTCGGAAAGGTTCGGTGTTTTTTATCCTTTGCTAACATTTTCAAGAAATAAGGATGTTAGTTTCAAAACAACACCTCTTTGCATCGAAGCTAACAATAATAATGTTGAGAATTTGCTTACCAATCTTGCCGGAGAAATTTCGGATGATGTCCGGATATTCAATTCCGACCAGAGAAAATACCTGCATCTTGCTGCAGTCTTTGCATCTAACTTTACAAACTATATGTGCCTTGTAGCCGAAGATATCTTAAAAATAAAAGATATGCCTTTTGATCTGTTAATTCCTATTATCATAGAAACTGCGGATAAGCTGATACATGAAACACCTTTGGAAGCTCAAACAGGCCCTGCAATTCGAGAAGATGCCGGGATTATTGCCAAACATCTTAATATGCTTGAACTTGATAAAGAGAAAAAAGAAATTTATAAATTAATAAGTGAAAATATCAGGAATTTAAAATACAGAAAAAAACAGCATGGTGAAAAATTATAAAAAGTTGCTAAATAATATCAACACTTTCATTTTTGATTATGATGGAGTATTTACTAATGGAATAGTAATTATGCTTGAGAACGGCGAACTGTTGCGTACTGCAAACGTTAAAGATGGGTATATTTTGCAACTTGCCAAAAAGAAAGGATACAGAATTGCGATAATATCAGGTGGAAATTCCGAATCGATAAAAAAGCGTTTTGAAGTTTTGGATATCAAGGATATATTTTTAGGTGTTAATAATAAAATCAAAATTTTCATGAATTATCTTGAAAAGCATAATTTAAAAAAGGAAAATGTTTTGTTTATGGGCGATGATATTCCCGATTGTTGGATTATGCGTGAAGCCGGAGTTGCAACATGCCCTGCAGATGCCGCCGAAGAAATTAAATTTCTTGCGCATTATATTTCTCATTTAAAAGGTGGTGAAGGCTGCGTTCGGGATATTGTCGAACAGGTAATGAAAGTTCAGGGACAATGGATGAAAGATGATGCTTTTATTTGGTGAAATTATTAGACAATAAATTTAAGATTTAAGATTGAAGATTTGAGATTTAAGATTTGAGATTTAAGACGGAAATTGGTTGAGTGGTTGAGTAGTTTAGTGGTTGAGTTACTTACTTACTCACCTATTTATGACTTCGAACTTCCGGCTTCAAAAATCCTATCCATTAAAAACGGGTAGTATCAAATTTAATTAAAAAAGGTATAAATATGAATGCTAAAAAAACCGGCAGATTTATCAATATCCTGCTTTTACTGCTTATTTTGTTTAAGCCTGTAATATTGCTGTCCCAGGAAAATATCCCGGAAGATTTTTGTGTAAATCCCGACGAATTGAAACTCTACAACATGATTAATTCTTATCGTAAAGGTAATAGCCTTCCTGAAATACCATTGTCGAGATCACTTTGCTATGTGGCAAAACTACATGTAAACGATTTGCTTTATAATAATCCTGATACTGCCGATTGCAATCTTCACTCATGGTCGGATAAAGGTAGTTGGGTTGAATGTTGCTACGGACGCGAGAAAATAAATCAAACTTGCATGACCTCAAAACCTATGGAACTAACAAAGTATCAGGGAAAAGGATATGAAATTGCTTTCTGGGAAAATGTTGATGCTATTCCTGAAGTTATTATTGATCTATGGAAATCGGTTTCAGCTTCTGATGATCTGATCCTGAATAAAGGAACCTGGAAAGATAAACGATGGAACGCATTTGGCGTAGGGATTTTAAAGGGTTTTGCTGTTGTTTGGTTTGGTTGTAAAAATGATGTTGAAGAAGGAGTAAAAATTTGTAACTCGAACAAAATTGTCGGATTACTTGAAAAGAAAGTTAAAAATCTAACGGAGCAAGCCGGAAATGGTTCAGATAAAAATCAGGCTTCTGCAAAGCAAACAAGCAGATATTACCTTGTTATTTCAAGTTTTAAAGATAAAAAGACAGCAAATTCTGAAATGTCAAGGTATAAAAAAAGAGGTTTCAAAAATCCGAAAGTTGTAAAATCAGGCGATAATTACCGGGTTTCGCTCGGTGATTTTACTACCCGTGAAGAAGCAATTACAGCTAAAAAAAGACTGGGAAATAAGTATAAAGATGTATGGATTTTAAAACTATGATGAGTCCCTTTTGAAAAACTTAATGATTATAAATTAGTTTAAATGGAAAACAATAGTGACACTTTTTTAATATCGAATAACGAACCCCGATACACTTCGTTACAGGGCAGGTACTAAATAATGAATAAAGAAATAATATCCAAATAATCAAATTATTAATGACTTACTTTACTTCTTCATTCTAAAATCTAAAATCTAAAATCTCAAATCTTAATTCATCTCATTTGCATTTTCTCTTCATCAATGATCACACATATTTACTCCTGCCTTGAGCGTATTATTAAGCAAGTTGAGGACTAATTCTCTTGGCGATTTTTGTTCCACGCCAAAATATACATTTATCTCCTGATTTAAAAACAAGTTTATAGCTCTCTGACCAATACCGCTTGCAATAATATCAGTAACGCCCAGTTCATGAAGCCATCTTGGGAAAACGCCGGGTTCATGCTTTGGGGGTGGTAAATATTGTTCTTTTGTAATTTCACCATTGCTGGTTTCAAAAATTGCAAATTCTTCTGTGTGTCCGAAATGAGTACAAAGAATTTTGTTACTAACAGGCACCGCTACTTTCATATTTTTTTAATTTTAATTAAAATGATTTTTTAAGAAACGTATATAATTTTCCTTTTCCTGTTATTTTATTGTAACTACTCAGTTAAAATATCTAACAAAAAAAGATTGTAAAACAATAAAAAAATAACCGCAAAGAACGCTAAAATTCGCAAAAGGAATCATTTTCTTAGTATTTTTAAATCAAACTTTTAATAATATTTGCGTTTTTTTGCTTTCTTTGCGGTTTGTTTATTTTAAAGTATTTAAGAAAACTAATCAGGATGAGTAATTAAAAAAATTTAACAACCTTAATAAAAAACTCAAAAGTTGTCCTGACCGGTTCCGGACCGAAAAAAATCTTTATCGTCCTTGCCTGTTTCCTCTGCCACCACCACGGCGGCCGAAAAATCCTCTTATTCCGCGACCAAGTTTCTGTAAATCATTTTTTTCATCTTCATTTTTTTTAGGGTCGCATTTTCCTAAACCCCTTCCTGTTTTCGATCCCTCTCCTCTGGGACCTGTTCTATCAAAATTTGGCATAGCTAATAATTTTTAAAGTTAATAATTTTATTTATTTAATTTTTTCAATATTGCGTGATAATGTGGGGAGTTTTCCCTTACCATACTTACACCACAATCCGGACAAATTTGATTGCGACATGGATGCCCGGGTTTGTGTTGAATCTTTATCAAACATTTTGGGCAGATACAAAATAACTGATCCGTGGTATTAATTTTCCTCTTTTCACTTATTTCATTTTTTGCAAGATTAATTTTACCCGGGATTATCTGCTCAATATTCTCCGATTTGCAAACAGGACATTTTTTTACAGGTTCTTCCCCCTTTTTTTGCATAAATCTTGTGTTGCATGATAAACATAAAAACCAATTTTCTTCAAAATCGAAATTACCGCCTTCTATTAAAATATTCCCCATCTCAAAAAATGCTTTTGCTATTTTTTTTCTGGCACTTTCGTAAATCCTTGTAAATGTCGGCCTCGAAACATTCATCCTTTCGGCGGCCTCAACCTGGGTTAAGCCTTCATAGTCAGCCAGTTTTATCGCTTCATATTCCTCAAAAAGCAAGCTGATATTACTGTTATTTTCATCAGGGCAACCAAAAGGTTTAAATCCCCTGAAACCCGGCGGCTGTTTCATTCTGCGATGTCTTTTTGGCCTTGGCGACATTATTGAATTTTTTTTATTAAACTAAATTTTTTGCAAAGATAATGAACAAATGTTCATAATACAAATTTTTTTAACATTTTTTAAAAATATTTTCTGAATTATTTTATAATCACCGGCGATTCTTGCGTTCTTAGTTTTCGCACTGAATTTACAAAACATGAGAACTGTGTTTTATGTAGTTCTGATGAAATTACAAAAAAGATTCTAAATTTGTGGCTTGGAAACAAACTTATTCGTGGCGATGTATCATAATTAAATAATTATTAAAACCGTTTATATTGTTCGATTGTGAACAGTTGTGTATGATTTTGTACAATATTATTATCTTTGTAACATTAAAGATACGTGTTATATTATCTGTAATTTATTCAGTTACAAACTATGGCATAAAAATAGATTAAAGTCGCGTAATTTTTTACAGGCTGTAAGTTTGAATAAATTAAAAATATGAAATATCTAACATTTAACATAAAATATTTATCAACTAAATTAAAAATTATGAAAAGGTTTCTATTATTGGTTATTGTGGCATTTTGTTTTGTAGCCACAGCATTTTCGCAGGAAGAATTTCGCTTAATGCGTTTCCCTGCTATCAACGGTGATCAGGTTGTTTTTACCTATGCCGGAGATTTATATACTGTTGCCAAATCTGGCGGTATTGCCCGACGTCTTACAAACGATGAGGGCAATGAAATATTTGCCAGGTTTTCTCCTGACGGGAAAAATATTGCTTTTACAGGACAGTACGACGGAAACACCGAAGTTTACCTGATGCCAGCAGACGGCGGAGTTCCTGAAAGGTTAACCTACACGGCAACTATTTCCAGGGATGATGTCTCCGACCGCATGGGGCCGAATAACATTGTGATGACATGGAAAGATAACAAAACAATTGTCTTCAGGTCTCGTAAAAAATCTTTTAATTCATTTATCGGGCAACTATTTGAAGTTTCTTTTGAAGGTGGACTTTCAAAGCAATTGCCATTGCCCAGCGGTGGTTTTTGCAGCTTTTCTCCTGATGGTAAAAAACTTGCTTATAACCAGGTTTTTCGTGAATTCAGGACATGGAAATATTATAAGGGAGGTATGGCGGATGAGGTCTGGGTTTATGATTTTGACACAAAAGAAATTGTTAACATTACAAATAATCCCGCTCAGGATATTTTCCCGATGTGGCACGGAGATGTAATATATTTTCTTTCCGACCGCGACCGAATTATGAATTTGTTTTCGTACAACACAAAGACTGACGAAACCAAAAAACTTACAAATTACGATAAATACGATATTAAATTTCCTTCATTGGGCGATAAAGCCATAATTTATGAAAACGGAGGATACCTTTATTTTTTCGATCTTGAAACTCAAATGCCCACCAAAATTGAGGTGAAGATAATGAATGATTTCAGTTCGAGCCGCCCGCAATTAAAAAATACCGATAAAAATATTCGCTATTCATCTGTGTCTCCAGCCGGTAAAAGGGTAGCTTTTGGCGCCAGGGGCGATATTTTTTCTGTTCCTGTAAAAAACGGTATTACCAGGAATCTTACAAAATCTTCAAATATTCACGACCGCAATGTGGAATGGTCGCCTGACGGAAAATGGATTGCCTTTGTTTCGGATAAAACCGGCGAAGACGAAATTTTTATTATTAATCAGGATGGTTCTGAAGTTCCGGTTCAGCTCACAAAAAATGCCGACACCTATAAATATTCGTTAAAATGGTCGCCCGATAGCAAAAAAATTCTCTGGGGCGATAAAAAATTGCGCTTGCAGTACGTTGATATTGAAACAAAAAAAGTAACAATTGTCGATAAAGCCGAAGACTGGGAATTTCATGATTATACATGGTCGCCCGATAGCAGGTGGATTGCTTATGAAAGACCTGATAATTCTCAGCCGACAATGATTTGGATTTATAATGTTGAAACTACTGATACCAAACCCGTAACAAGTAAATGGTTTAATTCAGGCGGTCCCTCTTTTAGTAAAGATGGGAAATACCTGTATTTTACTTCTGCACGTTCATTTAATCCTATCTATAGCTGGACAGAATGGAATCATGCATATAACGACATGTTGAAAGTTTATATGCTGACATTAAAAAAGGATATTAAATCTCCCTTTGAACCCGAAAATGATGTTGTAGAAATTAAAAAAGAAAATGAAGAAAAGCCGGAAAATGAAGACGGGGTAAAGGATGAAGAAAAAGAAAAGGATAAAGAAGTTGTTGTTGAAATTGATTTTGACGGTATTGAAGACCGCGTTGTGGAATTACCGGTTGAAGCGGCAGCTTATTGGTCGGTGATTCCTGCTGAAGGCTCTGTTTATTATATGAGAAAAACCTCGTCCGATGAAGCCGCAACTTTAAGAATATTCGATCTGGAAAAGAAAAAAGAAACAGTTATTGGAAAAATTAACGGATTCGAGATTTCGGCAAACGGTAAAAAAATGCTTGTTATCGAAAGTAAAAAATATGCTGTGATGGACCTGCCGAAAGAAAAACTAAAAATTGATAAATATATTGATGTGGCTAATATGAAAGAGTGGGTCGATCCAAAAGAAGAATGGCAACAGATATTTGATGAATCGTGGAGGCAGATGCGCGATTTCTTTTACGATCCGAATATGCATGGCGTTGACTGGAAAGCGATTTATAAAAAATATAACCCGCTGGTAAAATATGTTAACAGCCGTTACGACCTTTCTTATATTATCGGCGAGATGATTGGCGAATTATCTGTAGGCCATGCTTATGTCAGCGGTGGCGACAGACCGATACCCGAAAAAATCAAAACAGGGCTTTTGGGCGCTGAACTCAGCAGGGATAACTCCGGATATTACAAAATAGATAAAATACTTCAGGGTCAAAACTGGAATAAATCTGTCAGGTCTCCTCTTACCGAAATCGGCGTTGACGTTAATGAAGGAGATTTTATTATTGCCGTAAACGGCGAATCCACAAAGGATATGGATAATATTTACAGGTCTCTGGTAGGAAAAGCCGGCATCACAGTTGAATTAACAGTTAATTCTTCACCTTCAGAAAGTGAAGCAAAGAACGTTCTTATAATCCCGATTGATGATGAAAATGATTTGTACTATTACGAATGGGTACACGAAAATATCAGGAAAGTTAATGAAGCCACAAACGGACAGGTCGGATACATCCATATTCCTGATATGAGCACCCGGGGACTTAACGAATTTGTAAAATATTTTTATCCCCAGATAAGAAAAAAAGCATTGATAATTGACGATCGCGGCAACGGCGGAGGTAATGTGTCGCCAATGATCATCGAGCGGCTCAGAAGAGAATTGGCTATGATGCAAATGAGTAGAAATACTACCGGTGGCCCGAGTCCTGAAGCAGCAATGTACGGCCCCATGGTTTGTCTAATAAACCAATATTCTGCCTCTGACGGCGATCTTTTCCCTTACCAGTTCAGAAAATTTGATCTTGGAAAACTGATAGGTGTAAGAACCTGGGGCGGTGTTGTAGGAATAAGAGGAAGCCTTCCTTTTATTGATGGAGGTTCGTTGCACAGACCTGAATTCGCTCATTACAGCGCAGACGGAAAAAAATGGATAATTGAAGGGCATGGCGTTGAACCGGATATTGAGATAAGAAACGATCCTGCGCTTGAATATGAAGGAATCGATCAGCAATTAAATAAGGCAATAGAAGTTATACTCGATGAACTGAAAAATTACCCGGAAAGTCTGCCTGAGCCACCGCCGTTTCCTAATAAGAGCAAGTAGTTTTTTTATCAAAGGTGCATGTTATTGTGACCCGGTTTCAAAATTTAAAGCAAAAAATAAGTTTCCTAATAAGGAAATAGATTGTACCTTTGTAAAAAATAATTAATGACAAAGTATAAAATAATATTCCTTGAATGGGCTCAAATATTTCTTGAAAACCTGGATTCAAAAACTCGACAAAAGATTCTTTATAACGCTTGGAAATCAAGAGAAGTAAATGACCCAGAGCTATTTAAAAAACTGGATGGAAATATTTGGGAATTTAAAACTAAGTTTTTAACGAAATACATTCGACTATTGGCATTTTGGGATAAAACAGAAAAAACCGAAACCCTTGTTGTTGCCACTCATGGATTTATAAAAAAGACCAAAAAGACTCCGAAAGCGGAGATTGAAAAAGCCAAGAAAATACGGGAACAATATTTTAAGGACAAAAAGGAGAAATAAAATGAAAAAGTACACACTAGAAGAATTGACAGATACTTATGTAGGTAAAAAAGGGACAACCAATCGAGAACAATTTGAATTTGAATTAAAACTCGACATACTAGGCGGTATGATTAAAAAAGCCAGAAAGGAAAAGAAATTGACACAAGAACAGTTAGGCGAATTAATTGGCGTTCAAAAAGCACAAATTTCAAAAATTGAAAATAACACAAAAGACGTTAGATTATCGACAATTATGAAAGTGTTTAATGCCCTTAAAGCTAAAGTGAATATGAATATTGAATTTGATGCGAATTCACACTTAAAAATAGCATAAACAAAAACGTGTAACAGCAAATCATAGTGCATGCCGCAAATTGTTGTAATCAAAACAATTAATTGATAAATTGAAGATATTAGAAATTAATAAAAATATGAAACAAACTATTTACCAGGTTGATGCTTTCACCAACAGGATTTTCGAAGGTAATCCTGCTGCGGTATGTCCGCTTGAAGAATGGCCGGCAGAAGATATGATGCAAAAAATTGCCACCGAAAACAATTTATCCGAAACTGCATTCTTTATAAAATCCGGCAATGAATATGAAATCAGATGGTTTACTCCGGCAACAGAGGTTGACTTGTGTGGCCATGCTACACTGGCGTCAGCACACGTCATTTTTAATCATATGAATTATGAACGCGAAGTTATTACCTTCAAATCAAGGAGTGGAAAATTAGGTGTAATCCGGAAAGAAAATTTACTTGTTCTTGATTTTCCAACGGCTTTTTATAATGATGTTCCGGTTC
>CBDUSJ010000014.1:0-15953 GCA_965369845.1 uncultured bacterium
CTGACATAGATTTATTAATATTTATGCAAAATTAAAATAAAAAAAACTCCCAATCCGATAGAAAGGGAGTTTTTTAATTAGAGTGTGTTATTCCAAAAGGAGATTAATAAACCCAAAGTTCGTTTTCAAATTTGCGGATATCCTCCTTTATTCTTTCTGCCTCCAACAGATTATCCAAACCTGAAGCATAATCAGCTATTGAACGGTTAAAGACATTATCTTCTTTAATGATATAACTGCTAAATCTTCTTTGCAGGAAAAACTGGTCGTAGGTTAGACGTCTTGCGCTGTTGTGGCGATTAAAAACCTCGAACCGGGCTAATATCGGCCTAAGCTCGGGATAGTATAGCCAGAATAAGGGTTGATATCCTCTGAACTCATTTGTTTCGGGGTCGCGATCTTCTTTTACCGGACAAATACCAACAATTCTCACCATCATTTCCGATCTGTGTTTATCAAAAATCCAGTCTTCTTTGATCCTTAACCGGAGCACATCCTGAGGATTAAATTTAAGAGCTACTTTTTCGATTATAATATTATTCGGATCGTTAGGATCAACTTTTGGAACCGATACGGTATCTGTCAGTTGGGTTTCAATTTCGTTTGCGGTAAGGGGAATGAGCGATTCAAAATTATCGGTTGAAGGATCAAAATCATAAGCTGTTATTTCTCCTCCTAAAATTGAATCCCATAAAAGTTGCATAAGGCTTATCCATCTGCCCTGGGGTG
The DNA here is from genome assembly GCA_965369845.1 of uncultured bacterium. Taxonomy (GTDB): domain Bacteria; phylum Bacteroidota; class Bacteroidia; order Bacteroidales; family 4484-276; genus CBDUSJ01. The sequence continues at coordinate 730 of CBDUSJ010000014.1, forward strand.
TTTCGGGAAAATACAGAGCCTGGTTGATTTTTTCACGAAAATCGATAACACGCCAGATTCTCATTTCCCAAAAGATATCAGATTCTCCAAGATAAGGATAAGGAATAGGTTTCAGGTCGTCGATGTGCATCCTGTCGTATGATTTATCTTTTGGTTCGGATACAAGCTGCACCTGATCGGCAGGCTGGCTGAAAACAGGTGCTATCAATGCAATAAAAATTATTGACATTAAAAATTTAGATACTTTATTGTGATTCATTTTATTTTTGATTATTTATTATTTTCTAATTAATTGTCAGAATGATTGGTGAAAGCGGTCTGTCGATACCATCGGGGCCGCTGGCAACAATATTTTCAAACCATATTTTCTGGCCTCTGTATGCAGCTTTAATTTGCTTTGTCATTTCTTCGGTAAGCCTCCCGCTGTTAGATTTATAGGGATATACATCAAGGCCTCTCTGAATAGTCATTTTGAAAGAAACAATCCTGAAGGAAAGGTCAAATTCAAAATCGTCGGGCATTTTCGGAATTATTGAGCCGGCAGCAATCAGGATGTTCCTGTTGATTAATCCTTCATTTTTATTTGCAATCAATGCAATTGGGTCAGGGACTTTTTTAATTCTGAATTTTTTTGACCCCATTTCCCTTTTACTGCCATTTAATTCTGCCATCACTTTGATAATTGCCTCTCTGTTGCCTGGAGGAACTTTTACCACCCAGTAATCGCCGGAAGGATCACGTTTTAAAGTTCCGCATGAAATTGAAGGAATGAGATTTTCTTCGGGTATTCCGGGTACGGAAATGGAAACAGGATTATCAACGCCGATATAAAATACATTCATTTTAATAGCTGATACTGTCAACGAGGGTTCAGCAACAACATATTCATCATTAAAAAAATAATTATTAATGTCGCCTTCGCTGGTTTTAACAGCAACAAATCCTGCGTATCTTTTTATTCCCGACGAACGGGCAGGAAATTTTATTTTTACTATACCAGCTTTACCCTCAATCGGAGTTGCTTTTGCTTGCTGATTAACCGGAAGGGAATCAACGCCTTCCATAAGGTAAACTTCAGGATTTTGTTTTGTATCATAAGCAGCCACGATTATTTCGGCTTCATAATCATCACCGATAAAAATGTAATCGCTTTTAGGTAAAACTTTTGCGTCTATCATATCATATTTAAAATCCTCGGCACTGATAGCATCAAGCAAGATATTCACAACATCAAATTCGGCATTATAAACTTCTGTGATAATTTTATTCAAAATAGTAATATCAGCGGCAAGAATTGTATAAAAAAAATTGTACTCTTCCCAGTTTATTTCTTGGCCACTTGCATTATAATAAGTTCCGTCTGTTTTAAGGCCAAGTTTTATCAAATGTCTGTATTTCGCACCAACCAGTTCAAGCATTTTCTGGCGATATTCGTTAATTTTATTTTTTAATTCTCTTGCTTTACCTCTGGAACCATCCTGAGTATCTCCCATGAAAAAGTTTGTAGGCGTGTCGTAATTAACTTTATTCTTTAGTTTCATAATAGGGACTGTTTTGGCAGAATCTACAGAGATGCCTTCAGTTTTTGAGATCAACTCATTACGAAGGTTTGCTACATATTTCACCATCTCATTTGAAAGTAATTGTGCCTCTTTTGCTTTTTCCCAGAATGGCCTTACTTTATTTTGGTTTAATTGATAATTTTTTTCAAAGGTTGTATAAGTATCTTTCAACTTCTGTGCAAAATTTTCATTTGTAAGCACCACACTTTCATTTACAACAATAAAAGCATCAAGCATTTCTTTGGAAACATTTAACGCCAACAAAGCCGTTAACACCAAATACATCATGGAAATCATTTTTTGCCGCGGGGTTTCCTTATATCCTGCCATTTATTTTATACTTTTTTTTTGGACAATAATTTAATAAAAATCGTGATTTGATGTTATTTAACATTCATAGCTGTAAGCATATTTCCATACACATTATTAAGAGCAGCCATTTTTTTTGTCAGCATATCAATTTCTTTATGATACTGAGCTGTATTATTAGAAGATTCCTGTAGATTTGACAGGAACTTGTCGAGGGTTTCCTGTAATTGTATTGACGACTGTGTTTGTCTTTCCGAATTTTTTAATTGAAGTTCATAAAAAATATTTAATGACGACAGGTTGTTTGATAATTTTTGTAATTGTTCGTTAAAATTATTTCCTGTGTCAGTCGAATTTTGCAACTGTTCAATGCTTTTTGCAATCGTTTCTGCTGATTTGATGTACTTCTCCGACATTTGTTTTGCTGAATCAGTAGCAGATGCCAAACTGTTAGATAATACGCCGGAAGCAGCAATATCCTCCTTGAATGATTCGGTAGCTTCCGAATAAACATCTTTAAGTCCGAATGCTGCTTCTGATGCTTCTCTTATACTTGAAGAAAACTCATTTGTGTCACTTGCTTCCTGGTCAAGAGCTTCAGCAGTTGTTAAATATGATTTTGAAAGATCATCAGCCGATTTTGATGCGGATTTAATATTATCAACAAATTCTTTTGTTGCAATTGTACTATCTGAAACATCGCAAAGTTTAGCAGTGGTGTCACTTAATTTTTTCAGGCCTGAACCTAATTTGTCAATCAATCTGTGATCAATTTTGGCGTCTTCGAGCATCCTATCGAGTTTACTGCTGGTTTGTCTGCTTCGTGGAGTAAATTGGCTGACTTCTTCTGATCTTTTACCATGATAATCTGCAATAAATTCAGGATGAACTTTACTCCAGTCTGGTTCGACATGCGGCCTTTGTAAAGCCGATAATGCAAAAATTATTGCTTCTGTACACATACCAATGAATAAAGCTTGGTTGGCGCCAGGGATGTGTGTGATTTTAAACAACGCGCCGATAATAACCACGGAAGCGCCAAGTCCATAAGCTATCGACATAAATCGTAAGAAAAACCTACTGTCAAGCGATTTCTCAAATCTTTCGTACAAACCTTTCTTTTTCTTTTTAACTGCTATTTCCATTATTTTATATTCTAAAAAGACACAATTATTTTTTTAATAAACATTTGAAGAACGGGAAGGATTATCACCCTTTGATCTACCAAGATAGGTTTGAACACATCTGAAACCTATATAGGATTTTGCAGAATCCTGGTATTCATAATCACGGCTGGAAACCATAAGAAAATATTCAATGTCTTTCCATGAGCCCCCACGAATAACTTTTCTTTTCATAGCTACAGGGTCATCTTGTTTAGCATTGTAACTATAATCCGGATTGAGGTCCCATGTAAAAATATTTGCCGATTCATCATAAGCGCTTTTTGTCCACTCTGCAACATTTCCAGCCATATCATAAAGACTAAAGCTGTTTGCCGGATAATGACCGACAATTACAGGCGCTAAACCTCCGTCATCAATATAATTTCCGCGGTTTGGTTTAAAGTTTGCCAAAAGGCAGCCTTTGTCATTTCTACTATATGGCCCACCCCACGGAAAAGGGTTACCGGCATCACCACCTCTGGCAGCCCATTCCCATTCTGCTTCCGTTGGCAATCTGAAATCATTCAAACCAGCATGATCTTTACTTGCAAGATAACTGTTGAACAGAGCGGTTCTCCAAACACAAAATGCACTTGCCTGGTTCCAGTTAATACCAATTACAGGATAATTATCATAAGTAGGATGCCAGAAATATGTTCTTGCAAGCGGTTCATTATATGAATAAGCAAAATCATGTATCCAGCAAAGTGTATCAGGATAAACGTTTATTATTTCTTTTCTCACATAAATTGAACGGTCGTTTGCACCTTCCTGACGGTTTGCAAAACTTGCATCCTCGGGATTTCCTTCTCTGGTAAAATCTTTCCTTGCTGCAGCCTGCAGATCAATCCAAAAATATTCGTAATTTAGTTTTCTTGTGTCAATTTCTTTTCTTCTGAAATATCTTTCATTTTCAGGCAGAAACATTTCTTCGAGAGTCTGGGCAGTTTCTTCTTCATTCCACTCTATGTCAGGTTCCCAGTTTAGATACGGGGGATCGTAAATTTCACCGGTCTCCATGTTTTCTTCAACCAGAAACTCTTCCGGATTTATATCGCCAAGCAACCTTCGTGCTATTGAATCCCGGACCCAATTAACAAATTGACGATATTCGTTGTTGGTTATCTCGGTTTCATCCATATAAAAAGATGCTACCGAAACAGTTTTTGGATTATTCATTTGGCTGTAAGGAATATCCTCATCACCAATACCCATTGTATATGAACCTAATGGGATAAATGTCATTCCGTATGGGTCGGGTTGATAAAACTTTGGACGTTTGCTAACACCAATAAGTTCACCATTTCCTGTATTTTTACAGCTACTTAAAATGGCTAAAACAATAAAGAACAAAAATAATTTTTTCATATAAATTGCTGATTTTACAAACACTTTAACGGGAATTAAATTTCTTTATTATAAAATTGAAAAAAAATGGTAAAATCATTTAATCATAAATACCCTATTAATATTACAGTTTTATATCAATTGTGAACAGTAAAATATCTTTGTTATACAACTATAAATGAATTATAAGAATCTTGTATTCCGGTATATTTTTTTTATTTTATCAATTTCGATTTTAAAACAATACCCGACTCTAACCTCATGAGTTCCATACGAACCGATTGCAGATGTGGGAATGTCGTATGAATATCCGATTGTGAAATTCTTGTATTTCATTCCTAAAATAATGGAAACGGCATCCTGCACTCTGTAACTTAAGCCTCCCCATACCTTATTATTATATCTTAACAAAGCAGAAATATCATATTGAATGCTAGAGAAATCGGTTTTGATCATAATCGAAGGAAGAATATCAAACGCCGGACTGTTCGGCAGTGTAAACTGATAACCTCCAACAAGATTTATCTGACGAGCCAGTTTGGTTGCTGTTCCATCGAAGGAAGATTTTGAACCGAGAAGTTGTAAAACCGACAAACCTAAATAATATGTGTCGGGAACCCTGTAATACAAACCAATTCCACCGTCAAAAATCATATCGGTTTCCTCCGATTTGCCGGTTAATAAAGGGTCATTTCCATTAATTGGGCGATATTTTGAGAAATCAATTTTATTATTTAATAAGCTAAGTTGCAAACCAATGCCCAAATCACCGGAGCCAAGTGTAGTTTGATAAGCATAAATTAAATTGACGTAAATATTATCCTGGAAACCAATTTTATCCTGAATAAGTGTTAAACCAAGGCCGCCGCGCAATACTCTGATAGGGGCATTAACCGAAATCACATACGTTTCGGGGGCAACATTGTAAGAACCGCCTTCACCATCAGAATCTTTAAAGCCAACCCATTGCTGCCTGATAAGCCCACCAACACAAATCCCGGTACATGCCCCTGCAAAGCCCGGGTTGTATGCTAGTTTGTTAAACATATACTGCGTATATTGAGGCTCTTGTTGTGAGAATAATGGAAGTGAAAATAAAAGAAAAATAATTATGGTTATGTTTTTATTCATTGTTGACCAAGACTTTTTAAGAACCTAAACATTTAAGTTTAAATTTTTGGCAAAATAAATTGTTTTTGATAACTTAAATAGGATTTGGATAAAATAATTTGAATTTTTTCACAATAAATAATCTGCATTAAACATCGAAACGAATTTATTAACAGGCTTATTGCTCTAATAACATCTTAAAAAACAGGTAACAGGGAAAATATTTAAGAGAGTAGAATTACTATTTCAAAAGAATCAGGATGCTTTATAAAATATCTTCTAAGGTTTTTTCCAATTTGGTTTCACTAATTATTCCACTATTAAATATCTGATCCAGCAAGGCATTTATTTCCTGATCTTTTCCGTTTATATATTTAATAGATAAAGATATTCCATTATCTTCAAAAAAGATGTATTCATTATTTTCGTTCTTTATTATGAAATTACCGGAGGGAACCTCATCAGAAATATTTGTATATTTTTTTAATAAAGTTTTGGCAATTGTTTCAATTTGAAGGCCTCGTTGATCTGAAAAAAAATATTCGCCGAAGAAAAACTTATTATCCAGAAAATGGAATAATGTTTTAACACCGGTATTAAAAATCCGTTCTTTATACCCGATGATTTTCCAGTAAGTATTATTGTGTTTTTCAATATCATAACATGAATATTTCCTTTTGGTTTTTTTCAACTGTCGGAATGAAATTCCAAATGGGATGTTATTAAAGATAATACCTTCGGAACAATTATAAGCCGGAACTTGCTCCTTTTTTTTATATGGTGTAAAAAAATGCGACATTAGATTTTGCTTGGTACAGGGTTGATGAAATTTTTTTCTTAAAACCCTATATTTCCCGAGTATTTGTACACGGCTTTGATAATTAAAACTAAACTTTCCAAAGAAAAGCTTTATTAAAAACAAATGAATGGATTCCATATATCACAAACTATAAAATAACTAAAATTTAAAAAAAAAAGCAAAAATAGAACTTTTTTAAATTACTTTATCTAAAATGTGTATAATGATTAATTTTATTATGGCAGGAAACAAAAAGACACAAAAAAAGTTTTAAGTTTAAAAGTCTGGGAGCGGGGGGATAGAAGCTAAATCTGGAGTAAAAGTTCTCTGTTTTATCCCCCTGCTTTAGGTTGACTCCCAAACTACCCCTTAAAACCAATTATTAAAAAACAACCATGATTTAGTCAGTGCAATAGTATAACACTATATTATCCCCACCAAATTTTTTTCAATATATTTACTGCACAAAAACTGCACAAAATATAATTCAAGAAAGGTCAACACTTAAAAGAAAGGGGTTAATGTATTGGTATTTAATAATTTATTGAGTTGTATAAAATAAAAAAACAGTAAAATTAATGAAATATAATTGCACAAAAAATTGTATTAAAACACTAAAATTGTGATAAATATTTTACTAAATTATCTTTTCGTCCCAATTTCATCTTATTTCTTAAACGTGATCTGGCAACTTCAATACTTCTGATACTTTGGTGTGTGATACTAGAAATATCTTTTGTTGAGAGATTCATTTTCATGAAAGCGCACAGTTTTTTTTCGTTGGGTGTCAGATTAGGAAATCTTGTAAAAAGTTTTTCATAAAATGATTTGTGTATTTGTCCGAATGTGAAGGAGAACTGAGACCAAAGATCTTCATCTATGTGAAATTTAAGATTCCTGATAATCGATTGTATTTCCTTGTTTTTCTTACGATATGTTTGTGTGTTTAGCTTTTCAAGTTTTGATACAACATTATTTACCAATTCATTTGTTTCTATCAATTGTGTGATTTTTGTGCTTAATTCTCTGTTTTTTGTTTCAAGGTCTTTTTCGAATTGTTCTTTTTCTTTTAGATAAAGCGATCTTTGCAATTCCTCAGCTTTTTTTTCTATGGTAAGATCCTTCACAAAAACTCCCCTCTGTAAAGGTTTACCATAATCATCCATGATGATCCATCCGGTAATTAGAGCCGGCACAATTTTTTTATCCTTTCTGATAACTTCTGTTTTAACCAATCCGATTTTTTCTTCTAATACTCCTTTATTATTTCTTTCCGTTTCAAACCAATTAACATCTGTAATATCCTTAAATGTCATATTCTTCAATTCTTCTTCAGAGTAACCTACCATCGTGGTAAGTGCTTTATTCACTGATAAAATTTTACCGTCTAATGAAATTAATGCAGTACCTTCGGGTGATGTTTCAAAAATCAGCCTGAATTTTTTTTCGCTTCTAAGCAGTGATTCTTCAGCATTTTTACGTTCGGTAATATCAATTGAATATCCGATAATTCCTATTATTTCGTTATTATGTGTAACAAAAGGAATTTTATCGGTAAGGTACCATTTCGACTTATCCGTCATTAATGGCTCAAGAATATTCCTTTTTGGGATTCCGGTTTCAAAAACTTCAATATCATCTTTCCAATATGTTTCAGCGAGTTCCTTATCGTGCATAATCTCGAACAAATTAGCCCCAATAATCTGTTCTTCAGAATAGCCGGTATGATATTTAAAAGCGCTGTTTATTCCAATTAATCTGTTTTCTTTATCTTTAATGAAAATCAATGCCGGGATTGAATCAAAAATCATTTGCCATTTCTGTTTTTCATCAAAAAATTTCTTTTCAAGAATTTTCCTGTCCGACACATCAAACATGATTGAATAAATGCAGTGTTTTCCTTTAAAAGAAATTAATGAGCATTCAGATTCAAGATAAAATAATGAACCGTTTTTCTTTTGACCATTTGTTTCAAAAGAACAGCAACCTTTTGTTCTTATCTCCAATTTAATTTTTTCCCATAACTTTTTATGGTTTTTATGTATCTTCAACATTGATGATGACTGTTCTAAATCATCCTGCTCGTAACCGAAAATTTCAAGTGCTTTATTATTAAATTCAAGAATATTATCATCAAAATCAGAAATAAATATTGCAACTTTTGTAAGATTGAAAAGTGTTCTATGTTCTTGAATTTTATTTTTTAATCTCTGATTTTCCGATTCTAATTCTTTGATTCTAATAACTAATTCCTGATATGAAATATTATTAGGCATAGTTCATCTGACTTGGTAATTTTTTAATTGAAGTTGATGTTTTAAATTCTTTCTTAAAAAATAAGGATAAAATGAGGTATATTTATTTAAAAAGTAATTTCATAATATCGTTACCATTTGCAAGTATTAATAAGGCAAATAGTATTGTCATTCCGACAATTTGAGAATATTCAAGAAATTTATCACTTGGTTTCCTACGTGTAATAATTTCATATAAAATAAACATAACATGGCCTCCATCGAGTGCGGGAATAGGTAAAATATTCAAAATTGCAAGCATGATAGATAAAAATGCTGTCAATCCCCAGAATGAATGCCAATCCCATGTTGATGGAAAAATACTTCCAATAGTTATAAATCCTCCGACAGATTCATAAGCTTTAATTTCGGAAGAAAATAACAGTTTCAATTGCTTTAGGTAATTTTCGAAACCGTTATAGGTTTTTATAGTGCCTGCCGGTATTGCTTCAAAAAAGGAATATTTTATTTCTTTTATTTTAAAAAAGCTACCTAGTCCTTGCGGATAAACGCCAATCAATCCTTCAGGACTAACATTAACCATCTTCACAATTGTATCGTTCTCTCTTACAATTATTAGATCAATCTGTTTCTCTTTATAATTTTCAATTGTATTCCTAAATTCATCAAAATAGAGAGTAGTTTCATTATTGATCCCAATTATCTTGTCATTTTCTATTAATCCGGCAGCTTCGGCAGACGAGTTTTTTGAGAATCCACCAACGACAAAAGGAATCCTGATTCCGATGAAATCGGGATTTCTGTGTTTTACAAGTTTACTCAAAAACCCTTTAGGTAATACAATATTTGTTTCTTCATTATTCCTGAAAACCTGAATTGTTTTAGCTTCTTCGATAATTATCTCTGCAGGTATTTTGTGAAATTTTTCAACTACATTATTGTCGATTGAAATTATTTTATCGCCATTTCGCAATCCCATTTCGTAAGCCAGGGAGTCAACAGTTATACCATATTTTACTTCAGCAGTAGGAATATATTTTTCGCCACACGAAAAAAGCATTACTATGTAAATAAATATTGCAAGTAAAATATTTACTATTACTCCTCCCAGCATAATGATCAATCTTTGCCATGTGGGTTTTGAGCGGAATTCCCAGGGCTGAGGAGGTTTTTTTAGTTGTTTTTTGTCGAGTGATTCATCAATCATACCCGAAATTTTTACATATCCCCCCAAAGGAATCCATCCTAAGCCATACTCGGTTTCACCATATTTAAACTTAAATATCGAAAACCCTGGATTGAAAAACAAGTAAAACTTTTCTACCCTTGTTTTGAAAATTTTAGCTGCCACAAAATGTCCAAATTCGTGTAATATTATCAGTATCGACAAGCTAAGTAGTAGTTGTACGATTTTAATAAATATATCCATTTTTTTTATACAATTTTTTATTCTTTATTTTATTGACTATTATATACGGTGTGGTTTATTTATTTTTATATGTACTAACTAAATTACGGTTTATTTATTATTTCACTTGCATAACGTCGTGTTTCATTATTAGTTAAAACATAATCTTCAAACGAAGGTTCTTTAATGAAACTAACGGAAAACATACATTGTTCAACAATTTCAGGCATGTCAAAAAAACGGATTTTATCGTTAAGAAATGCTTCAACAATAACTTCGTTCGCAGCGTTTAAAATGCAAGGCATGTTGCCGCCTTTTTCTAATGCAGAATACGCTAATGCAAGATTACGGAAATTTTCCGTGTCGGGTTTTGTAAAGGTAAGATTGGGATAATTTAAAAAATTGAATCGGGGAAAGTCTGATGCCAGCCTGTCGGGAAACGACAAGGCATATTGTATCGGCAAACGCATATCCGGCAGTCCAAGTTGTGCTTTCAACGAACCATCACAAAACTGTACCAGTGAATGAATAATCGATTGAGGATGAATAACAACTTCAATTTGCTCAGGTAAAAGGTTGAACAGCCATTTTGCCTCGATTACTTCCAGCCCTTTGTTCATCAGTGTGGCCGAATCAATTGTGATCTTATTGCCCATATCCCAGTTTGGGTGATTGAGCGCATCGTGCTTGTTTACATTAAGAAGAAAGTTTTTATCCTTTCCGAAAAAGGGGCCTCCTGAAGCTGTTAAAATAATTTTTTCAATCTTTTTGTTGTCTTCACCGATGAGACATTGAAAAATTGCGGAATGTTCGGAATCAACAGGCAATATATTAGAATTATTTTTTCTGGCCAGTGATGTCATCAGTTCACCTGCCACCACGAGAGATTCTTTGTTTGCAAGGGCGATATCTTTCCCTGAAGACAAAGCGCTCATAGCTGGTTTCAGCCCCGCAAACCCTACCAGGGCAACCAAAACAATATCAAGCTCGTCAATACTGACAACCTCCGATAATGCTTCTTCACCGCAAAGTACTTTTATTTCGTATTTTTCAAGTGCATTCTTAACATCTTTATAAAATTTTTGCTTGCCAATAACAACAACACCAGGCCTGAATTCAACAGCCTGTCGGATGAGAAGGCCTGCACTTTTTTGGGCAGTCAAAACCGTTACCCTGAACTGTCCGGGATGTTTTTTTACAACATCGAGCGCTTGTCTGCCAATCGAGCCGGTTGAACCTAATATTGCTATTCGCTTTTCCAAAAAGGTTTAATTTTAAAAATTCAGATTACTTCACTTGATTTCTCGGGAAAGTTGCAAAAGTAATATCATTTTTCTGAAATTGATTTTATCAGGCTCAGAAGGACATAAATATTTCAGGATCGATAGCTTTGCCATTATGCCAAAGTTCGAAATGAAGATGCGGGCCTGTTGACAATTCTCCCGATTCACCTAATATAGAAATGGTTTCACCTGCTTTTACATAGTTGCCCTGGCGCTTTAATAATGCAGAATTATGTTTATAGACTGATATAACGTTATTACTGTGTTGAATTCCTATTATGTAACCGGTTTCGAGAGTCCAGTCAGCAAAAATTACCGTACCGTCTAATGTAGCTTTTATAGCCTCGTTGCTGGTTGCTACAATATCTACTCCATAATGATTGTTCACCGGGTCGAACTTTCTGGTAATAATGCCTTTAAGAGGGGTAAAAAAATTCATCTTACCAAGATAATTCGTAATTGTTCCGCTATTGTAATTCTGGTATAAATTATAGCGGTTCTGACCTTCAAATTCAGCTCTCAGTAACGAATCCTCATAGGATTTTTTGATGGTAATTGTATCATACTGAGCAATACGGTCAGGCGGGTCGGGAAGTTTTTCCACAACATTTTTCCCTTCAATAATCCTTTTTAAATTATGAATATACAAATCTTTCCTGATAAATTCTCTCTCGATAGAATCGGTTTTCAGTTGTAAATCATATATCTTTTGTGGTAATGTAACATCTGTATAACCCGGAATATATTCCCGCAAGGAAGTGAAAGCAATTATATATATTGTTGTAAAAACTAATAGTATAACAAACAAACTACTGAAAATTAAAACCTTCATTCTTGATACCTTGAAAGACATTTTTTCTTCGAAAGAGGCATCATCCATCAGTACCAGTTTATACTTAACTTTAAGTTTCCGATACCATTTTTTACCTTCTTTGTTTTTATTCTTTTTCGGGAGCATTTACAAAAAACTGATTTATAAAATTTTGGCAAATATCGTAATTTTTTCGGTGAGAGAATTAAAATTAGTCATTTGGTGGTCATTCGGTTGTCATCCATACGGACCCATACGGGCTAACTTCGTGTCGCTTCCTTCGGTCGTTCGGTGGTCATTCGGTTGTCATTCAGTGGTCATTCAATTGTCATTCAATTGTAATTCGGTGGTCATTCAATAGTCATTCGGTGGTCGTTCAGTGGTAATTAAATAGTTTTTCATTTCAACATTCAACCATTCAACCATTCAACATTCAACCATTTAACTATTAACAGGCTGTAAAATTATTTCTTAACACAATATTTTTCTCTTGATTTTGTGAAAATAAAATAATTTTGTAAAATTAAAGTTTTATAAAAAAATAAGAAATTTGCGACGCTTTGTATCAATATCTGCTTTAATTATTTTTACAGCTATCATTACTTTGATTGCCGTTACTTCCTGTTCTACAAAAAAGAACACTTTTACTCGCAGGGTATATCATAATCTTACAGCACATTATAATGCCTACTGGAACGGAAATGAAAGTTTCAAAGAAGGAGTTAAGTCCATCGAAAAAAGCTCAAAAGATAATTACACACTGGTTCTTCCTATATATAAATATGGCACAAAACAAGATGCTCAGTCGATTTTTCCGAAAATGGATCGTGCTATCGAAAAATCCTCAAAAGTTATTCTGCGCCATTCAATGTATTTTAAAAGAAAGGAATATGTTAGGTGGATCAAAGATAGTTATATGTTGATAGGGAAATCATATTTTTATAAAAAAGACTTTTCGAGCGCCAAGAGAACTTTCAATTTTATCCCTATCAGGTTTTCGAAGGAAGACATTAGATATGAGGCAGAACTTTGGTTGGCCCGAACGTATAATCAAACAGGGGAATTTGAAAAATCGGAATCGGTTCTTGATAATTTGAATAACGCTATTGTTAAAGGAAAAGCTCCTGCAAAGCTCGAAAAAGACTTTGTTCTTGTTTATGCCAATTTTTACATTCTTCAGCAAAATTATGAACCGGCTATCAAATACCTTCAACGAGGCCTTGAGCTTAATCATAAAAAAAATACGAGGAACAGGCTGCGGTTTGTTCTTGCGCAGATATACCAGGAAATAGGGGATATGAAAGAAGCTGCCAGGCTTTACCAGTTGGTAATTAAGAAAAACCCGCCTTACGAAATGGCATTTAATGCAAAAATTAACCTGGCAAAAACTTATGATGCAAAATCGAGCAACAGGAGCATGATTGTCAAGAAGCTGAAAAAAATGCTCAAAGACAAAAAAAACATAGATTATCTCGACCAGGTTTATTATGCATTAGCCGAAATTTATCTTAAAGGAAATGACATCAAACAAGGTATTGAATATCTGACTCTTTCGGTGGCATCGAGTGTTTCAAATGATTATCAAAAATCATTATCCTCGCTTGAACTTGCCGGCATCTATTTCGAAAAAACCGAATACACACTTGCTCAGGCGTATTATGATACAACAATGCAATTTTTACCGGAAGACCATCCCGATTATGAAGAGTTGAAAGATAAAACCGAAATATTAACCGATCTTATCATAAACCTGAAAGTTGTTCTGGAACAAGACAGTTTACAAACGCTTGCTCGAATGCCGGAAGACGAGAGAAACACAATAATTAATGAAATCATAAAAAAATTAGCCGAAGAAGAAGCCCGTCAGCGTGAAGAAGAAACCGAAAGACAAAGAAGCCTTTCGATGCTGGAACAACAGAGCCGCCAGCAAAACAGAGACATGCAGAAAGGAGGCAACTGGTATTTTTATAATCCCTCGGCGGTAAGTTTCGGGTTTACGGAATTTGTTAAAAAATGGGGGAGGAGAAAACTTGAAGATAACTGGCGCATCAGTAACAAACAAATGGTTGCCGATTTTGGTGAAGAAGAGGAGGAAATGGCCGCCGATTCACTTTCGTCCGATAGCACAATGGTTGTGGAAACCGACCCGAAAAATCGGGAATATTATCTTCAGAACCTCCCGCTTACCGAAGAACAAATTGCTGAATCGAACTTGATGATAGAAGAAGCATATTTTAATATGGGATTTATTTATAAAGATGGTTTAAAAGATAATGAGAAATCTATAGAATCATTCGAGCTCCTTGTTGAAAAGTTTCCGACAACCGAACATCTCTTACAGGCATATTATCAGCTTTACAGAAGTTATGAAGAAATTCCCGATGATGAAAAATCAACATACTACCGCGACCTCATTGTAAAAGATTTCCCTGACAGCGATTATGCCAAGCTCATTATCGACCCCAATTATTACCTCGTTCTTGAAGCACAGCGAAATGCCGCAAAAAACTTATACGAAAACACCTACAGGGCTTATCTTGACAACCAGTTTTATCTTGTTATCAATAATTACAACGAGGCTGTTGAGAAGTATGAAGACAACGAATTGATATCTAAATTCGAGTTTCTTAAAGCACTTTCATTAGGGAAGGTTCAGGATATGGATACGCTTGCCGGTTCGTTAAAATACCTTGTCGCAACTTATCCCGATAGTGAAGTAAAACCTCTTGCGCAGGATATACTGTCGCGGCTTGAACCTGATGAAGACGGCAACCTGATCTATAATGCCGATGCCACAACGCCTGATGAGGAAACATTACAAAAGAAAAAAGAAGAAGAACTCCTTTCACCATATAGTGTGGATAATAATGCAGTTCACTTTTTCCTGTTTATTGTCGATGGAACTTTAATTAATATCAATGCTTTAAAAATCAGACTGTCCGATTTTAACGCAAAATATTTCAGCCTGTCCCAGTTAAAAATAAACAGCATCATCTTCGATAAAGAATTGCACATGGTTACAGTTGGGAATTTCGAGAATGCTGAAAAAGCGCTTACTTATTATGAATCAATAACAATAAACCCCTATGTAATTTTGCAGTTAGAAGATACTAATTACGAAAGCATGCTCATTTCTGTCGATAATTATTCTGTATTTTATCGAGACAAAAACAT